>JAYYJC010000087.1:0-14141 GCA_036146655.1 Myxococcota bacterium
GGTGATGAAAGATTGGGCAATAGCATGTGGATAAAACTGGGGTGTACTGTGGTGTATTTGAGTTCTAGGATGTTCGATTGTTCTATAACGCGCACCGGCATGTGCTGTATGGATTTCCAATCTTGCCAACGCCCAGCCGCAAGGTCCGTGTCGAATGTCACTCTCAACTGGCCCAAGTCATGTACATAGGCCATCCGATAATAATCAACGGTGATCTGAGGACGGAGTGCATTGGTGCGCTGATCGACTTGAAACTGGCGCATCAATGGGACATTGCTGAGTTTGGTTCTCCTCTGATTGAGCAGGTCCTTACAGACTTTTGGACTAATGGCTCTGCTTTGTTTGATGATCTAATCACCGATCTTTCTTTTACATTCCAAGAAAGGTTGATCAAATCGACGGTTGTAGAATCGAATTCTGTATTTGCGGCGTGGACTTGTGCCACTAATCTTTTCCCAAATTGCAGGCCACTTGGGACCATCAAAATAGATGCTGCGTATGTGATAGGGTCCGTTGCTACAGTACGGATCAATGGTCAGACTGGCACTCAGTCTTTGCGACAGTCTGCGCAGCTGCTGTGAGTTGAGCGCATATTTTCGTTCGGTTCTGGCCGTCATGGTGTGGCCTCTGGGAAAAGCATGCTTAACTCCGATGCCGAGAGCCGAAAGTGCTTTCTGTAGTGGGCGGAGAGTGCTGTTTGACGGCGAGCTGAAAAAGTTTTTATGTCTTCAATCGCTGCTTCCCACATGTCAAAGGGGTAGCCCCATCTCGCTCGGTCCGCTTGAAGTTCTTCTTCAATGAGGGTGGTCATCCGAGACAGTTCAGACTGTATCCGTTCACTTGTAAAAGTGGTCTGAGCCAGAACCGCAGTCCGTTCGATGAACCGTGATCTAAGAGTTTTGTTGGTCAATACTGAGCTGAGGAGATCGGAAGGATACAAATTGTCCCGAGGTGGATTCAAAAGTCTTTTGATGGTATCGTCTTCGATTTTTCGCATTGACAAGTCCATATCGTACAGAACCCAGCGCCATTTTGTGTTGGGGGCTTTCCAAAATCGCACATTTCCCACATCAGTATTGGCCAAAAATATTTGAATGAGTGCATGGTCGATAAAGTTGTCGATGTCAATGAACTCCGAGAGCTGTGTGGGAAATGAGTCAGATCTCGGATTGGTGGTATTCAACCATTCACTTAATTCATAGAACCGTTCTGGAGACCCTGCGAGAGGCCGACCTGCGCCTTCAAGGAGATTAATTTCTTCAGGTAAAAATCCAGAATGCCGAGCGATGAATGCACTGCTGATCTTTTCCCTGATGTAGTATATTCCCCAGTACTGACCATTGACATAAAGCACACTTGGGGTGCACGCTTGTGATTCGACATTCAAATCAATGATGAGTTGATGAATCATGGCGTCTTTTAGACTGCTAAATGGTGCATCTTGACCAGATTGTCGAAACACCAGTTCTTGGAACTCACTGTGTGGAAGCTCAGTAAAGTAAGGAAAGTGAAGTCGACTAGACCCATAACGGTCTCGACTGATGACTCTGAGTGATTTTTTGCGCATTCCTCGAGACCAGCCACCAAATATTTTGAGGCCCACTAAGTTTGATGAGGCCAGTTTTCCACTGCTGTGGAGATAGGTCATTTGTGCAGGCAGTTCTGTATCGGCCCAAAAATTGGCCCCACGGTATGGAAAGGTCGAACGGGCTTTGGGCCCTTTGCTAAATAGTCCTTCGGTGTCATCTAAAAAGTCGTGTGGGTTAACTGCGATGGAAACCACAGGTAGAGAATGTGGTGCTCGCACCAAGTACAACGCCTGTCTTTCTGTACCGGAAATGTGTGCATCCGAAAATGCTTTGACACGCAGTAAGGTGGTTTCGGTGATTCTCAGCTTGTCTGGAAATACAGGAGACTGTAGGGTCGGTGAAGCACCGTCGAGTGTATAGCGAAGAGTGATGTCTGGTAGAGGGGGCATTTGGATTTGCAGGCCATCTGGGTAATAGCCGTCATTTGGAATGAGTGGCGCTTGCACCCAGCCTAAAAGGTGATGGTTGTTTGGGGCTCCAGGGGTGGGTGTTTCGCTAAATCGCCTCAGTCCGTCCGAATTTAAGCCCACTGAAAGCCCCTCTGGCAGGTAGCCCTGCTCAAATGTATCCAGTGGATTCGCCAGCGGATCCGAAAAGACAATTGTCTCGCCCAAGGAATCCAGTCGGAATGGGGCTTCCAATTCGCCATGACGAGCAGCTTCCCCGAGACAGGGAATCACCAAATACCCCCATGCGGGAATGGTCACATCCGGAAGAAGCCACTTGTGTGGGGTGTCTGGATCATCACTTAAGCCATAATCTTCAAGCAAAAACTCCATTCCACTGTTGTTGTAGAGTTCTATCCAGTCACGGTACGGACTGTTGTGATCAGCAGCCATGACTTCATTTATGCGAATGGGAAAGAGATTTTCGTTGGCAGACTGAAGGGGTTGAGTATTGTTAGGCGTACCTGGGGTTGGTGTGGAGAAGTAAAACCAATCATCGGCTTGCTTTCCCAACGAGAATCCCCTGCGCATAGACGAGAGATCAATCTGCTCGAGTACCTGCCCTTGAGGGGATGAGAGTTGAATAATGTCTTGGTTAGACAACTTGAAATTGGTGTGGATTCTTTTCTCAAATCGGTCTTTGCCGGATGCGAAAACCAGTAGGTGGGTTTGGGCTGGCAAGATCACATTGGGGAAGTGCCATTTGTCTGGCTTTGTGGGGTCGTCTGTGAGTCGAAATGCATTCAATGACAACGGCTCATCGCCGGTGTTGTACAGCTCGATCCAATCACTGGCAACGCCGTCTTCGTCAAGTACGGATGCGGCTCCCCCCACGAAAACCTCTGTGATTTCCAGCGTGGGTTTCATGGCCTCTAATCTGGCCGTGCTCGGGTTGGCTTCTCCAGGAGAAGGAATGTCAAAGTGAGCCCAATCGCCATCTGGTGTCATTCCGTAGGACACATCGGGCAGTTCGTCCCTCAACTCAATCCGTTGTAAAAGTTGTCCTTGTGGACTGGTTAATGTGACGATGTCTGATTCTGCTGAGATTTGAAAATTGCTGTGCCAGCCCTTGGGTAAGGCTCGGTTTGTTCCCGAGGCAAAGACAATCATGTATTCGTCCGGTTTGAGGACATGGTACGGGAAAATCCATTCGACGGGGTCACCTGGCGTGTCTGAAAGGGCATAGCCTTCAAGGCTGATGGCTCGACTGCTGGGATTATGGAGCTCAATCCAATCGGAGGTCAAACCGTTGTCATCTACAATGCCTCGGGTATTGCGGGCCAGCACCTCCGTGATGCGGAGATGCAGTTGCGGTGCGCTTTCGCAGGCCAGTAGGGGGAAAAGAACGGGTAGAAGCCATCGTTGCATGCCTTAAAGTATAACCGATCCGGCGGCGATGATGTGACTTACTGTGTCGCCATATTTTGATTTTGTGTGAGCAAACGCCTTGCCATCGGAAGCGCCCACCATGGGACATGTGGTGCGGCGTGGTGTTCAAAATGATAGCCAAAGTGATAACAGCTCAGCAGACTAAGCCAAACCGGATAGGCATTCGAACGGGCCTTGGTGAGGCCGTCGCCATCATAGGTTCGTCCGGGACGGTGAGGCAGGTAAGTGCCAAAATAAAAGAGTTGGATACTCGATAAGACCTGCGGAACAATCCACATCCCTACCAATCGAGGGGAACTCAGGCCGACATAATGGAACAGCGTGTGGTAAGTGGCAGCCACCAAGATCACTGGCAATGGGGTGAGATATTCCCACATGAATCGAAAGTACCAAGCGATGCCCCAGCGAGGCCAGTAGTCAGGGTCCTCGTCCTCTGAGGGATGGGCATGGTGCTCGATGTGCCCTTTGAGCAATCGATCATAGGACAGTCCCGCATAGAGAAGGAGTGCAATCCGCCCCACCCAGGCATTGGCCGTCCGGTGTGTGGGCAATACAAGACCATGCATCGAGTCATGGGCCGTAATAAATAGGCCAGTGGTGAGCCACAGCGTCATGCTGGCCCACAGAACATCTGCGAGCAGAGTTCCTGCCAAGGGATTGAGTCCAAGCACACCTAAGACCACCGCTGAGATCCATGCGGTGATGACACTGACAGCAATGGCGAAGCCGCGATAGGGTGGCGGCCGCCAACTTCGGACTGCAGATGGTAAATCAGGAAACATCACTCTTGTTTAACGCAATTTGAAGCCCTGTAAATTTTCAAAGTCATACAGGACGAATGCGCTATGCTAAGGGTATCCATTTGTACAGGAGAACTCGATGAACAACAATATCCTTCACACCGGTGTGGCCATTGGATTTGGCATGTGTTTGATGGCGCTATTTTCACAGCCAAATGCTCAAGCCAATTTGCCCATCATGAGCATGGGCTACGGACAAAACCCTCTGACAAGCATTGGGGGTACCGCATATGATGGGGAAAACAAGTTTTTGGTGACAGCACCAAGCAACTTTGATCTGATCATCACCGATGTCATTCTGACATCAACCACCAATGTGCTGTGTAATCGAACCCACAAGTCTGAGTTTATTTTGGGTTCAGGTCCCATTCTGGGTCAATTTGAAACCAGCTCTACTGGCATGGTTGTGGACAACGGTACCTGGGGAGCAAGCAGTGATGGTGGAACAATTCAGCATGCGTTCACCAGCGGTTTGCGTGTTCCTGCTGGAGATTCGCTTTCGCTTATGATCACCGAAACCAGCAATTACACTTACAATGGAAGCTGTGCCACCTCCGCCAGCCATGGTGTGCGCTATATGGTTTCGGGCTATTATGTGACTCCAATTTAGTCGACCGTTAAAATGAGATAAATCAGGTCCTTTAGCACTGTGTCACCTTCAGTATCCCTATTTTTTCCTTTCTGACAATTTACACACAAGATGCTCAGCATCTTAGGTTATCGTGGGCTACATATAATTAAACCGACTCATGAGGATATTTATTCATGCTGCTCTTTGCCTCGACCCTTTTCATGATTGAACCCGCTGCTGCAGATGCGCCCCCACCGCCACCAATTGTCAATGGAGAGCGTACCTCTGACTTTATTCAAGTTGGTGCCATTATGGCCTACAGCGACAACTACGGCGGCTATTCATTCTGCTCAGCAACGCTGATTCACGAGAAATGGGCAGTGACAGCTGCACACTGTCTTGAAGCTGCCAGCGAATACTACACCTACGGTCAAGACATTTATTTTGTTATGGGCGAAAACCTATACACCGACGGTGGAATCTTCGACTATGACAAAGCGATCAACTGGATTTTGCATCCCGATTATGGGGGCAACAATGGCTACATCAGTGCAGACATTGGTTTGATGGAACTCGAAACTGGATTTCCAGATGTTGAGCCCATTGCGCTCAATGAGGATCCACCGTCCGATGCATGGGGAGATGTGATCTTTGATTATGTGGGCTGGGGAATCACTGCCGACAATCAGCAAGACTCTGGGATTAAGCGAACTGCGGCCATTCCTTATTATGACGCCGATGAGCAATTCATATATGCCTACGACTCTCAGGCCAACTTGTGCTCTGGCGACTCCGGCGGTGCGGGTTTGATTCCGCTCGAAGATGGCAGCTATGCCATTGCTGGGGTCAATTCATTTGTCTTTGGAGTTCAGTCCAGCCAAACATCCTGTGTGGGTGGTGGTTCTGGGGCCACTCGAATTGATTCGAACTTTGACTGGATACGAGAGTATGTGCCCGAGCCGCCTCCACCTGTTGTAGAAGAGCCCGAAGAAGAAAACGAAGGCGACAATGTTGATCCCGATAGCAAAGAGGGTATCCTTACTGGATGTAGCACCATCAATGCTGGCTCATCGTCAATGCTTACGCTTTCTGTTTTGGCACTGCTTTGGGGCAGACGCGAGGATTAATAGCTCGTCCCAACCTGCAATCGCACTTGGCTTGCATCGCTGAGGAAGGCGAGTGACGATGTGTTCGGGCCTTCGATCCAGATTCCGTGCACGCCAATTTCCCAACTGTCGTCCAGTATGGCCAAGATTCCGCCACTCAGCCAAATGCCCTCTGCGTCTGTGGCTCCTGAACTTTCAAGACGAAGCTCGGGAATCGGATTGTAATGTACGAGCCATAGGCCATAGTCTTTGAGCTCATCATTGCAGCGCTCGGTCGGAAAGCCATGAAGCCATTGTAGATTGAGATAGACTGGGCCAATCAGCCGTTCAGCGCCGACAATCCAGCGAAGGTAGGGCTCACCATCTTGAGTGTCGACCACTGGCAGTGGGTCTGGCACAGCATCCAGGGCGCCGAGGGTAACCAATGCATTTAGCTGACTCTCAGAAGCTGTGACTGTGGTCTGAGCTGGTAGAAAGAGCCCAAGTTCTGCCCATGCCAAAATAGATGCGGGAAGCTGGGTTTTGAGGTCCAAGCCCACAATGTCAAGCCTTGGGTAGGTCAGTGGAATACCCACATCCACACGGTCAGAGTCGGTTTGAAAGCCCGTGAGCATGAAGGTGCCATCGGCCTGAGGCAGGCTGTCAAACCCGTGGAACCAAGACAGCCCGATGTCCGTTCGACGGCCCACCCAAAATCCACGGACTGCGGTCTGACTGTTCGGCAGTGTGCGATCTGGGGCAAGGATGCTGCCTCTGGCATCACGGATGTCCAATGGGGGTGCATCTTCCCCTGCGTCAAACAGGGTCTTTGCATCTGGAAGCAAGGACACGGTGGTCCTAGGCAGCCGTGCAGGGGTGTGTATGGGCACAAAGGCAAAATCGACCCCAGCTTTCTGCCCAGTGATCTGGCTTCGCCACATGGGGACACTCAGCCGCTGATCAAATCGGGTTGGATCTCTGAGATCAAATGGGTTGATGTTGTCTAAAACACGCATTCCGGTGCCCACCCCCCAAGCCATCCGCTGATAGCCGACGGTATTTTTCCAATAGGCTGCTTGATGGCTGAGCGACAGCACCACTGGCTGAAGGTCAAAGGGCTGGAGGGCATATTGGGACTGACTCTCGTCGATGTCCGTGAGCAGAGGACTGGCATAGACTCTGAGCTGAGGTTCTATGCGAAGTCGCACATTGGGACTGGGCGAGCTGCGCAGATGAGGCTGCCAAATCAAGCTGTCTTCAAAGTTCAACCATGGACAGCCACCTTCGCATTGTATTCCAAGTCTAAAATTACTTTGAAGGCGGCCACCAGTTTCGGCGGCTGCACTGAGTGTAGACCAGAATAATAAAACAAGCACCTTACGCTATTGGAGCCGTGCACCCTGAAAATCAAGCAGGACAGTACATGGATCTGAGGCAAATAGGGGACAGGTATCGCCAATGGCGTTGGTGACGGTCAATGTGGCAATGCCACTGACTGACTGGCTATCGATTAGACTTATGGCTGCATTGACCCCTAAATCGACAAGACAATCGGGATACGCATTGGCATTAAAAAGGATCCCAGTTTGAGTGCCATCTGAAATGCTGATCGTCTCATTTGGCCCTTGATTCGCAGTGATGGCCATGTCTGTGAAGGGATCTTGAAGTGAAATGCTGTAGCTTTGCGGCATGTCATCCCAGCTTGGCAATTCGATGGGGTATTGCCAGTCCGAACTGTTTCCGTCTGGAAGAAACAACACATCAAAAGCCCCGTCTAGACACTGGTCATTGACAGCGATTGAAGTGAATTGAAATGAACCGCCTTCAAAAGTACTTGGGTCTGATAAACCTGAGTCACCTTTGTCAGATGTGCATGCAAGAATGGAGAGAAGAACCGTGAACATGGCTGCTCCAAAGTTAGGGGTTTTCTAGAAATTGTAGGGTAAATGTTTCGGGAGGAATGGGCTGGTTGATCTGAACTTCTTTCAATGTACCAATGGTCTTTCTCTGCGTCTTATTGTCTGTGACCTCGACCTCATGTGCAAGCCAAACGCCATCGATTTGGCGGTAGTCGCGCATCTTTATGTCTCTATCGACTTCCCCTTTTTGGGTGAAGTGGATGTGTTGAAGAATTCGATTGTCAGTGTCGATGTGAAGTTCACCCATTTGTCCGTCTTTCTCTTTGGGGGTAAGAGTCAGTACCGTTCGATCAGAACTCTGACTTTTAATCTCTGCATGATAGTTTTGCGCATAAGATAGCCGTGCAAGATCATCTATAGCGAAATCGGTACCCATGAAAGAATCCGCCCGTGAGCTTCCCATTACCCGTCTGGAAGGAGGGTACTGAGGTAAGAACATGTGCAGTTGTTCATCGCTGCTCACCAGCAATCCAACGCCTTTAAGCCGGCTTGGTGCTGTCAAACGGACGAGCCGTGCATCGTTCTCTGCTTGCCAGATTTGAAGGCTCCGTTCCACATTGCTTCCATTGGCTTTCAGAACTTTTAATTGCAATGACATTTCAGCACTGTTCAACCGGCTGACTGCGTCAACCTGATTTAGCAACGCATCACCCTCCGTTGTGGCAAGCACCAAGTTGGACCAGATTAGAATCATGTGGCCTGCTTGAACGAAGAAATGTCTATTTTGGAATCGTTGTACGCTTTGGTGAGGCTGACATCCAATAGGATTTCCATCAAGGCGATCCCCACTCCGCAAAATAAAGTCCCAATCATTCGCAGTGCTAAGCCCACGATCAAAAACATCAGTAAAGTGCCTTTGACTTGATATCCCAGTTGAGCACTGTGTTTCAGCGCAGCCTTGGGTGCCATTCGAGAGAATACCACTAAGCGGTCCCCGAACACCAAGGCAATTTGAGCAAGTGTAAGTGCGATGACGCAGAGAATGGCCCCAAGGGTTTGTCCAAGAACGCCAAGGAGTTCACTTTCAATGCTGCTGGCAATGAAGCCCACACACATGCCCGGCAGAATTCCAACACCGAACGCAGCAATATATACTCCCACAGCGATTAAGCGCCACTGAATAAATGGTCGAGGCAGATGGCTAATGCCTGCGGCATAAAAGAGACTTGGTTTACCTGTAATGCTTTGCTTCTGAACCATGAGGCTTCCTTGCCGGATCCATGCGTGAGTTACAAATAAACACGCCACCAAAATTACTGTGACAGTCCACATACCCACTTTTGCGATGCCATCATGGTTTGTCTGTGCAGCCATAATGAGGATGGCCGGAATGGCCACCCAGCAAAAAAACTCCAGTATCCCGCCCACAAGAATTGGCAAAGGCTGAGCTTTGATAAGCGCCAATCCTTCAGGAAGCGCATGGGTGGATTCGTGATTGTGTTCTATGCTGTGGCTCGGCATGGCACATCTGATGCAGATGGGGTAAATGTAGGCATTAAAGATGAACTATATCACACTTTGAGCAGCATTGTATGTGGACATTTATTCTCCTATTCGCCTGTGCTGGCGCCAAACGCAGCGCTGAGCCAGAGACACCTAAACCCCCTCTGGTACCCGCTCCAGAGTCGAGTGATTATGCCTGCGCCCATACCAATGCTCGAGATCCGATTGTGGCCCAACTCAGTGCTGAACATCCATGGGACGAGGCCTTATCAGGTGCCCTTGCAGGAATCGGTTTGGGGTTGGTGAAGCCCAATCCACCAGGGCAGTACCATACGGCACCTGAACCGACCATGATTGACCTGCGTTGGGCCGCAGCGGTCGCGGGGTATCCCAGTCAACCGCTTGAGTACCTTACTGGTCGTGTTGAGGCGGGTACTTATCCAGAAGGGCTTTCCATCAAACTCGAATCATGGCTTCAACCCGGTGATGATTTGGGATTGGTTCGTCTTCGAAAGGGCACAGAAGATTTGTGGTTGGCAACCCGTGCGCACAGTTGTACCGGTTTCCCAACCATTCGACGAGAGTATACTTCTGGTGATGCGCTTCAAATTGAAGACACCAAAGGACACTGGCGTTTGCTCTTTCCAAACGGAGACATTCAGTCCGGCCAGCTCCCATTAAAAGTGACTCTTCCAATGAGTGGTGAATATTGGCTAGAACTTCGTGGGACACACTCAGTAGATTTGCCGTTGTATGTCGATATGCACATTCCACCCACGAATATCTTATCTGTGATGGAAGTACCCTTAGATGTCCCGGATGTCATTACTGAGGCGGTCTTTAAGGCTCTTAATGATTTTCGAGAACAAGAGGGACTCGACCCATTTGAAGCGGATCAGATGTTGACAGCGATGTCGGCCAAGTCTTTGGCTCGACATCAATCTGGAGAATGGCAACTGGAAACCGAGTTGGAACGGCTTCAGCGGAATGGCTTCATGGGGGGGCCGGTGCATCAGATGGCTTGCTCCGCAGCCGGCCTCTCTGATTGTCTTGATCAGTTGACTTGGAACCTTGATAATCGAGCAGCTCTCTTTAATCCGCAGCTTCGGGTCTTGGGTGTTCAGTTGGCAGTAACCACCAGTCGGATGGATCTTTTGATAAGCATGGCGAGTTTCTAATGTGGATTTTAAGTTTATTTTTGGCGTGTCAGAAACCCCAAGTTTCCTCTCTTGATGAATGGAAAGAAGGGGTTAGGTATCGGCCTGTAGAACCTCCAAATGCCCTTGCTGAGCAGTTCGTCGATCGCCTTCCCAATGCACAATGGGATTCAGGGTTGTACCATGCTACCCAAGCACTTATGTCGGCCATGCCAAAAAGGTCAAGCCGTATCACCCCAGAAGTTACGCGGCTCGCCACGGCTCGGGCTGGTTTTCCTGGACAAGCGCGGTTTGCAAAGATTTTGAATGGTGGCGCCTTTCCCGAAGAACTTTTGGATGAGATTATGAACGGAACTGGCATTGAAGCAATTGATGTGGCCATGATTCGTCGGGACTACGGTGATGGAACCACCCTCTGGCTGGCCGCTTGGGCCCCACACATCGTAGATGTGGATCCGTTACCGGTCCAAATCCCGCTTGATGATAGGCTAATGCTCCGTGCGGATGTGCCAGACAATCACAAGGCTGTATTGTTCATCTCTCCACCCATGGGTGCTGTAACCCAGTCTAGCCTTGATTCTGAAGCATATCGCATCATCGATCAGTTACACATTCCTGGTGAGTGGATTTTTGAAATTGTGACCACGGAGCATGAGCAGGCGCCTCAGGTTGCGGCCTTGTTCAGTGTCTTTGTCGATGTGCCTGTTCCGGACATGGGACTTTTGCCAGATCCGCTCACCAAGCCTGAAAGCCCCGTGGCTGCTGAGGCGTACTTGTATTTGGCCTTAAACGAACTCCGACAGGAACGGGGTCTTGCACCCCTTCAGCGTTTTGAGCTTTTTGAGTCACTGGCTCGTGAACATTCCGCATGGATGGCTCATACCGGTGTGGTGTCGCATCAGATTCAGAATGTGACGCCCGGCGTGTCTCATCACGCTGCCAATTTGGCCAATCCGCGCGCCGAACACTACGAGAATGTGGCCTCTGCCTATACTGCTGTAGAAGCATTTGGGCTCGCTTCAGACTCCGCCGGACACCTGCAGTCATTCTTGTGTGAAACCTGCACTCATGTCTCAATTGGTGCTGCGTTAGAGCCTACACTGGACCGCATGCCCAGAATTTTCGTGACTTGGGAAGTCCTCGACTTCGTTCAGGGCGAGCCCAAGAAGATTGACAAGCTTAGACCGTAGGCTGCGGCTCCTTTGCCTTGATAATGAGGTATTTCAAGGACTCTGTACCGGTATTTTCAATGGCCAGAACAGCTCCCAGTGGCAGATAAACAAATGAGCCTTCTGTAAAAGGCGCATCAATTGCCGTTCGGTTGACTTCAACGATACCCACGCCCGACAAGCCAATTAGGATTTCAGGATGGTCAGTCTGGCGGTGATGACCCACCCGCCCATTGGGTTCGAGTTCACACCAAAGGACTGCTGCAAATGGAGGGGCTTGTCGAGCCATTAGATTCCAGATGTCGACGGTGCCAGATCCTCCAAAGAGGTTTTTTTGCTGGAAATGGTGGGCGTTTGAAAGAGACATGAGTCACCCATTAAGTTTGAAGGGACGAAAAGAGGGGGTGTGGCTTGAGAATGCAGTGCGCATTGTCTAAAAGGATCGATATGTCCTTGGGGTCATTTGAATAAAGAGCAGTATAGGCAGAATTGATTGAAAAGTCTTCTGGGTCTTTAAGTCGAAATTGACGGCCCACAGGGAGGTGTGCTAAATCTGGGTGTGTGTGGTGGCTCACCTCAAGCAAGGCACCACTGGGATCAATGTCCAATCGAGAGACAATTTGAAAGCCGGGTGTATACTGCTCAACACTGTAGTCCATCCAGCTTTCACGGGGCTGGTGATTGGGCTTGAGCCGGAGTAAACCGGATTGTCGATCAAAGTAACAGTGAAATTGAGACAGAAGATTTTGACCGACAATTCCGGCCAAGTTCGGACTTTGTACATGCGGTTTGGCGACCGTGGCTCTCCCCAAAGGCCGTCCATTAAAAGAAAATCGTCCGTCAGCCACGAGATCAAAACGAGCGGGTCGATGTACAGAAGGAAATCGATGGTTTGGGCTTTGTGGGCCGCCGTGAATTTCTGTCCAGCGAAAGCAGAGTTTTGAACCGGTATCAATAAACCAGAGTTGTTCAGGTCGGTCATCATAGGACAAGGGCACACGCCACCCTTGAAGTGGGAGTTGAAATTGATGACTCCATTCAGGATTGGGCGCATTGAGCACCAGTGTTTGTTCGATAAAATCGATTTCGATGCTGTGTTCACCAAAGAAGTCCGCCCCTAAAAAACCATCGACAGCACACCCCAAAAGCTGTTCAAGTTCGTTGAGTTGAATGTACCAAGGCTGTGGTTGGAGTTGAAAGTCCTGACCAGTGGCGGTGTATTTTGCAGGGATATGCGTGATGCTTTTGTCCCTGCAAAAGCTGGTGGGGTGGCCGGTATCCACAAAAAAATGATTCCGTCGGTCCTCAATAATCATTGGCACAAGGATTGTGTTGAGGGGGCGCAAGAAAGGGAGGGTGATTGGACCACGCATGCTACAGGTCGAAGTGGGCAAACCAGCCATTTTTACCAGCCACCACCACACGGCCGTTGACAACCATACATCGGCTTGGAACCGGAAAGGCCGTGCGTCCATTGCCGTCATAGACGGTCAAATCATCGCTTGATCCATTGTCATAGATGCGAAAGACATAGCCTTCGGAGAGTTGGGCATCTTCGACAACTGCGATGTATGAAGCGTCGCTATCGACACAGACATCTCGAACCCAGCTGGCCTTGTCTGGCAGGACCACTGAGAAGTCAAAGGACTGCCAAGTGTCAGTGGCGCTCAAGTTTGCGCTGGTGGGTGCGTGGTAGCTCATTCCCACATCTCGTCCCTGATTGACACCGCCGACTGCAATGATGGTGGTGTGCGCATCGATGCCCCACATTTCTCCAGGGTATTCGTTGTCGCCACTGGCAAGCTGGACGGATTCAAAGATATTTCCATCCGCACTTGGAATCATGACCTGTGGAGGGGTGTTGATGGTGGAGCCACAGCCATAGATCTCATTGCCGAGGCTTTCCATGTCGAGGATCTGTAGACCAGCACTATTGTAGTCGGCCCACCAGCCATAGTGGTCTGTCCAGTTGCTTGTGTCGTTTGAGCGAGAGATGATGTCAGAACCTGTCAAGGACTCAGAAATGGCAAAACCATTGTCCGCTCGACGAAAGCTCCCCACCTGAAATGTGTTCCATGTCTGTCCCTGTGCCTCATGCTCGACGGTCAAGTTGCCCGAACTGTCCATGGAGACGACTCGGTTGTCTCCAGGGCCATTGCCACCGATGTATAAGTGGCCATTACTGCTTCTTGAGATGCTGTTGACGCGCATGTCATCGAGGAGCCCAGCGGGGGAGGTGGTCAGCGAGTCCCAGTTTTCACCCCCGTCTGCGGTGGTGTACATTCCCTGCCCGTTGGTGGTGGTGCCGCAGCCCACAAAGCAGGTGCTGGCATCGTCACACCAGAGTGCATCGGTGCGGTTTCCGATGCAGGGATGGGTATACTCATTCCAGCTCACCTCAACGGCTCGATGCACTGCGGGTTCTGTTGAACCCTGGTCTGAACCCGAGTCGTTGTTTTTTGTGCTGCTGGTGCAGGCGGTCAGAAAAAATGAGAAAATAAATTTTTTTGTAGTAAATTTCCATGGTTGCTCAAAACATATGTATAAACCCCACGTTTTAGATTTGTGGAATT
>JAYYJC010000088.1:0-2999 GCA_036146655.1 Myxococcota bacterium
GCTTGATGAGGGGCCACTGTGCTTTGGGGAATGTCGACAATGTAAACCGCTCTTCCTGGGAGTATGGGTGAACTTGGCCCATCTCTGGTTACTTCGAAAATATTGATTTCTTGTAGGCGAGGAGAAACCAAGTCTGGTAAAACATCCTCAAGCCAAGAACGGGTCCCTCCTTTTTTGAGCTGAGTACTCACGCCACCATCGATCTGACCCTTGTCGTCAATTCCAATAAAAATACGCCCACCGCCCCCATTAGAAAATGCTGAGATTTGCTTCGAAAATCGCTCTATAAAGAGTGAGTCAACACCCCGTTCGGCCTCTAGATAGGGGGTTGATTTGAACTCTTGGTAATCGTGTTCATCTGGATCAAGGTCTTGCAGCCTTTCAGCCGTCCAAGCAACGATTGGTTCATTGGGGTTTGACATTCTCTAAGTGGTGATCGTCTTTATTTGGTAGGAGCAGATGTGTTTATTATTCGCTTTTCGATGTCTTTTGACAAGTCCTAATTTAAACGAGCCATTGTTTTGATTTTAATGCGCTGCGGGTGGTGGATTATGCCTCAATGAGGGGTCTAGTTTGAGCATCTCCATGAAGCGAGACGGCCAGAAGTCTCGAAAGCATTGACTCCAAGCATAATTTGCTTTGCCATTTTTTGAGGCCATTGCATTCCACCTTTTTTGTGCTTTCGGCCATTTGATGGCCATTGCTGGCCAAAGCCTTGCCGATTGACACAATAGTCCATCATCTAAATGTCTGCGATAGGCCGAACTTTGTTCAATATTGAGACCACCTATGTGTGTTGGACCCTGAAAGAGCAGGGATTTAAGTTGACTATGTCCATGGCTTTCTACAATCGAAGATGTCGACCGTTCTGCCCGTTTAATGGCCTCTTCAATGTCTGATGCATTGGCTTTTAGAGCGTTGATCCAAATGATACTCTTGGTCTTTCCCATTCTCAGTGGCCACATTATGGGGTGTTGCTGATAAATTTTAAGTTGATGATCAAAGTAACCATCCAATAAAAATTCTCGGAGGGTGCTGGTTTTTATTTCAAGTTCACGAAGAATGTGCTGAGACGATTTCTGTTCAAGGTCATCAGTGCCTTTGTGATGAACAACCAATGTGAAGTTCGGTTTCCAATCATGGGTGGGTCTTTTAAACCGCCCAAGCAATATGCCAATCGCATAAGAAAGCCAATCTGTCTCGCTGGGTTCCACATACGATGCATTGAAATCAAGGAGTGTGTTGTGTTCTAAGCACAACGACGCCCACTTTTGAGCTTCGGGCCATCGATGCGCCTGCGGATGGCAAAAATCCATACTGTTTTCACGGCCTTTGGCAATCCGTTGGTACTCCATTCGTAAAGTGGCATAAATGTCGTTTGCAATTGCGATAGGAAAAATTGGCAATGCATTAATGTCGCTTTCAGTAAAATTCACGGTTGGGTTTAGGGCCTCAAGAGTGGTCTGCGTTTTGGGGTGATTCAACAAACAGAGCAGCATTGGGATCTGGTTTTCGGGGGGGAAAATGGCAGAACCAGCGTTGCCAATAACCCCAGGTCTCAAGATTTCTCTCGCCGAGAAACGATGTCCAATTTTGGCATATGCAATGCCTCTTTTGCCGTATTGATGAATATTTGGGCAGCCATTTCCACCTCGGCTCCCAAAATGATTGCTATAGGATTTTTTGTGCCATCCTTGATGTGGCCAATAAATGACGGTTTCCAATGGAGTAAACCATGCACGGCCGGCTGCGCCTTTGGTATAAGGCAACCACCTGCAATCTTCATCTGGATATCGTCCAAGGTCCTCAATAGGAACCTCCCAAACAAATCGCAAGAAGCGGTCATTGTTTCCAGTCGCCAACCCTTGATGAGCAGGGGCTACATCGCTTAACTTGGTCGAAGTGGCGTAGTTTTTTATATCTGACTTTGTCCACCAAAAAAGAAACTTATTGTGGGGCAATTGTTCGAAATCTGAAGTGTGAAATCGAAAATGTTCTCCTTTCGGATTAATTCCGACACTTTGAACAGCCAAATTGTGCTGTTTTGTCCAAATGCTCAAAGCACTTTGTGTAACTTCCCCATTTAGCCCGTCAAAATCAGAGTGACTGTGTTGTTCTATCAGCTGAAGGTGTGCATTTTGGGTCAGCCACAATCTCAATGCATGGTGCTGTCTAAGAAATAACCAGTTGTGCATGGTGAGTAGACCGGCATTTCCATTGGGACGGAGCCATTCAATTGCTTTAAGCATAAATGCGGCAAAAAGATCGGTACTGGCATCGGGATACCAATTTTTTAATGGCGAACCATTTATTTTTCGAGTGTTCTGATACGGGGGATTGAGGAGCACAATTTGTTGGCTATTCGGGGTGAGGCATGACACATTGCATTTGGGGTTCAGAGCACCAAGCGTATGTTTAGACAGATCGTGGAGGTTCAGTTGAGTTACTTTTCCTCCGTATTCCATTGAAAGTAACTCAAGCGATAACCGAGCAATCTGCAGCGGTGCTTTGGAAACATCACAACCGGTCAATTGATTTTCGATGATGTGTGTCATCGCTTGTGCGCTGTTAAAGGCTTCTCCTTGACGCAAAGCCCATTTTTTCCAAATCTCGTGTAAGCATTTGGCCCCCTCCAATAATAAAATTCCTGTCCCACAAGCAGGGTCAAGAATGGTGATTTCAGACGGGTGGCAGGTCAACGGTGAGGGAGCGTGAGGAACTGAGATTGGGAGGTCTTGTGACTCAGAAAGCCCATGTCGTACACAGAAAAGCCCGATGGTCATTTGTGCCATGTGTCGAGCCCGCCAAAGAGGCGTAAATATTTGGGTGCGACAGGCAATTTGCTCTATCTCGATTTTCCCGTCTTGAACCAGCATTCGATCAATGTCGTATCGTCGTTGATCATTGAGGCACTGATAAACCCAACCCAATGCGGCAATGGGTGCCTCAAGTTGAGTGTTAAATTTTAAGCCTGTCGTCAACCAAGGATGTGAGTTTAC
>JAYYJC010000089.1:0-14117 GCA_036146655.1 Myxococcota bacterium
GACACCACAGTGACAAATCGAAATGGATGCGAAATCCGATCGAAAATGGGAAACGCTTTGTACAACGGTAAAATTGGGAGAGGAATTTTTTTACCCTGAAACATAATGTAATCGCCACCCATATTGAGATACGGGCCAAGACTAAAGATCAAAAAGACCAAGCCAAGACCGAACCACATTGCAACCTGTTGTCTGGGTCGAGTGGCCCACAATCCATATGCACTCAGTGCCAGTGCAATCCAACCCAAATAAATCACAATAATGAGTTCTTCCCCATACAGTGCAAAGAGGTCGGGGCTGGGTACAGTGGTGGGATTAACCAAAGAAATCACATCGGTGATGTTGTGATTTAAAAGCGAATTTTCAACAAACTCTGGGTCTCGTGTCACAATGGCATCGCTCGCAGATAGTGAGCGTTGGAAAGATAAAAAAGGCCCTATGACAAGTCCAAGTGCCACCATCAACGCCACAGAAGTCCATCGGATGAGGGCTTTCCAATCTACCAACCACGAGTGACGAAGGGCATACCAGCTGACAATCAAGGCACTTGAAAGGGCAGCAAAAAGGCCATAATACCAGCTGGTCAATACACAAATCCCTGCAGAAAGTCCAAGAAGCAAACTGTTACGCACATTCGGGTTCTTGATGGTTCGTAGTAAGGCCCAGAGGGTCAAGGGCACCCACCCTGCACACACCGTTTCAGAAATTCCATTGTAGGCCTGTCCAAGAATGTGTGGTGCAGCACCAAATACAACCAATGAAATTCCTGCTGCTGTAGAATCTCCAGTCAGTTGACGGCTCAGCAACCATGCGGCAAAGCCACACAATGCAAGTTGCAAAATCACAACGGTATTGTAGGCAAGTTCTGGCCCAAAAACCCATTGGATGGGAAGCGAAAACACAACTTGCATCGTATCGATGAAATAAAGTGTTCCACCATTGGGATAAGCAAGAAGGTCAGCGTTTGTTGGCCAATTCCCCTCAGAAATAGCATCTGCAACCCACCAATAGCCCCAAATGTGATTCCATATATCATTGCCAGGATGTCCAACGAGCAACTCGGTTGGAGAAAGGACCACAGGCCAAGTCAATACGATCGCCAAACAAAGGGACGCGAAAGCAGCAAGATACACATCGTATTTTTGAAGGGTCAAAAGGCAGCCTAATTCTGATAAAAGATGATATAGCCTTTTAGCACCCTGAAGGCTTTATGTGTAACACAGCACACTCATTTCTATTCTTTGGCTTCCTTTCTGTAGGATGTTCCACTAATCCTGAGCCCTTCCCAACTGAAGCTCAGGTGGAAGAAAAGCAAGATTCGATGGATGAATCTGAACTTCCACCTGCGTACCAAACGCTGTATTCTGCTCAGGGCTTACCCAAACCAAATACACTCGGACAGCAGGTCAAGGCATTGGTATGGCTCCAACGCATGAACCTTACTCAAAACCAGTTGGCACAACTTGAGGGGGTTTGGAGATTGGCACAAGACAAACATCAACAACTCATCACGGTTGAGCAAAATGCTGCAGAGCAAATCAAAAGCGAAGAAAATCCAATTTATCAGTCTATCTGGGACCAGCTGAAGGCAGGCAATGGAATCGATTCAGACATCGTTAATGAACATATTCAACAGCTTCAAGCACTCCGAGATCGGACACCAAGAACGGACATCATCACTCGAAGAATTGAAGCCATCCAGTCCATTATGGCATCACAACAAGCATTTTTAAGTACCCTGACACCTGAACAAGAACTGGTCATTGTGGACGCCCTGTTTTTTCTACGGCACAAACTCGATCCGGTTGCCAATCCTGAAGATTTCTCAGTTCTCATTGGGAACATGTACAATCCTGGTCAGTTTGCGGTGCTGACGAAAGGGATGTCAAGAGTGGCTCAGCAAGACATGAACATTGGGGGCCTTTGGACAGATGAACCTGTACTTACGGGTCGAGAGCTTCATGAAGCACGAAGAGAAAGCATCCTTTATTTGGCTCTGATTGAACCAGCTTTGGGTGAAGCCATTGCTGTTGCCCGTAACCAGCAATAGTCAATCACCGCTCTGCTTACGGCTTTAAATCGGTTTGGACGAAATCCTTCTCTGGCAATCTGAGTGATTTGATAAGCCAAAACCAAAGGGCTTCTACACAGACCTTCAAAGCGGAGCTGTCCAAAGCATGAACCATACTGCGCAGCTGAACTCTTGCGATTGCATGTGGCACCGCCCTGATGGTCACATCGCAACGCTGTCATGACTTGAACAGGCAGGTTCATTTGATGAAACCGTCGACACAACTCAAAATCTTCAAAGCCATGGACATAGCCTTCATCAAAACGAGCCCAACTTGGCATAAGCAGACAAACCGCAGGGAGATAGTGGACCTCATTTGGTGACTTGGCAGTCCGAAAATGACCGAGTGCTGAACGATGATAACCCAAAATGACTTGTCCATCCTCAACAACGGCTGGACCATACAATCCCATGCTAGGACCAACCGCTAAAGCCAAGCCTTCTAAACAACCCTCCTCGGGAACAGCATCATCATTGAGAACGATCACCGCTGAAAAACCCAACCGTTGAGCGTGTCTAATGCCAACATTTACGGCTCCTGAAAATCCCAATTGATCGGTTGATAATTTGACTGTATCTACGATCGTCTCGCAATTACCACCATCGCAAACCACAATGATCGTCCACTTTGACGACATGACTTTTATCCAGTCACTGTTTGTGGGATTTCCCAATGTTGGTATGACGATGGCAATCTGATTCACTTGCGATTGTCTTCCAAAACACTCAACTCTAGAAGGACCCCGCTGGTATCTGTATTGCCCATAATGGGATTTCCTGGATACCATGCACTTGGATCATTGGCGCCTGGCTTACCATCTTGATCGATGTCTACATAGGCACCAATCCAATAGGGTGTGTCGCGCTCAGGGATTTCGATCTCAAAGTCACCGTCTGAATTCAAATACTCCATCATGACAACATTGGGACGTTGCCCACCAATCTGTCGTTGATCGCCATCAAAAATATCAATCCGGATGGGAGCTCCATTCCAATTTGGGACGGTAACGCGACCAGAAAGCTTCACCAACGGACCATCTTTAAAAGGATTTCCAGGAGCTGGGGCAGTGGGTATACCAGGCGTAGGTTCCGCACTAGGTTGACCTGGAGTAGGCTCAGAACTCGGCACACCGGGTGGCGGTTCAGAACTTGGCTGTCCTGGAGAAATGGTACTAATTTCCTGAGGTTGAGTGGGCTTTGGTGGGACCAGATCTTCTCTTGGTTGCACCGGTAACGGTGGCGAAAGAGAATTTTCTGTGGGCTTTTCCGAAACGGTTTCCTCAGCAATTGTATCTAGAGATTCAGTTTCATCCTCCATTCTTTCAAGAATGGGATCTTGACCGCACGCAAAAATAAAGAAGGAAATCATAGGCACTGCTCTACATTCATAATGAATGATGATACAATGATTATGTACTGCTTTAACTTCAATTTTGCAATGCCATGCACGCACTCGTCCAAGCCATATTCAGAGCCCCCATCACATTAATGGTCGCAAAGGTCTATGTCCCGGTTTTATTTCCACTGACCTTTTTGATTTCATTGATAGCTCTTAAATTGGATGGACTTCTCGGATTTCCTTTGCTTTTTGAGACCCCAACCAACTGGTTTGTGGCGGGAACTTCTTTTATTGTGGGATTTGCATTGTGGATTTGGACCTATGAGCAGCTTACTCGGCTGGGAGAGGGCTCTCCATCACCCACAGCCGGTCGCACCATGAAATTGGTCAAAAGTGGCATTTATGCACACAGTCGCAACCCATCCATATTTGGAAAATTGCTCGGCGTTTTGTCTGTTGGATTTGCCCTAAACTCGATTTCATTCGTATGCGTTTTGGTCCCACTCCTTTTGACGGGCTCTCTGATCGAAAAGGTTTGGCGCCAAGAACCACAGCTGGTTGAAATTTTTGGTGAAGAATACGAAAAATACCGAAAAGAAGTTCCTCTTTTCTTTCCGTGGAAATTGCTGCTGCCACGCCGCAATCACTCAACTCCATAAACCGAGGTCACGATGGATATTACACTAATCAACCCACCAGAAAAACTGAGAGTTTGGGCAGGTATCCCAAAAGCACATGCCCATGGCGTTTACTGTTTTCCACCCCTCGGATTAATGTACATACAAGCTGCCATTGAAAAGCGTTCAAACTACAGAGCTGAAATTGTCGATCCTGTGGTTGAGGATTACGACTATCCAGAATTCAAGGAAATGCTAAAAAGCTATCCGCTTGACCTCGTCGGTATCAGCACATATACGCATTCACTGCCTGATGTGCAGAAGACCATTAATATTGTTCGAGAACTGTCCAAAAATGCAGTGATTATTTTGGGCGGGCCACACTGTGCAATGTTCCCCGAGTATGCCATCCAACTTCAAGGGGCAGATGCCATCATCACTGGAGATGGTGAAGATGCATTCTTGGAAATCGTAGAAAAATACGATTCAGGTGAGTCTATGGAGGGAATTGAAGGCGTCTGGTGGAAAAACAGTGATGGAGAAGTTCAACGCAATCCTGAGCGGAGATCTTCAAAGGACCTGACTGCTTACCCATGGCCAGACAGACGGCGCACGCAATATCAGTCCTATTATTTACCAGGAACCAAACAACCGATGGTAACAACGGCTATTACCTCGAGAGGCTGTCCGCATTCTTGTCCATTCTGCCTGACCTACAAAAAACAATATCGCATCCGTGACATCGATAATATTCTTGATGAAATGGAAGATTGTGTGTCACTTGGCATTAAAGAAGTCCACTTTATCGACGACTTATTCACACCCAATTCTCAGTGGGTTCTAAAATTTTGTGATGCCATTGATAAGCGTGGTCTGAAGTTTAATTGGGGTTACAAAACCACGATTGCGGGGACGACAAGAGAACAAATCAGACGGTGTCAAGAAACAGGGTGCACCAAAATCCACTTTGGTGTTGAATCTGCCAACAATGAAGGATTGGATGTTTGGGGTAAACACTGTGATACAGATGATGTTCACCGTGTGTTTAGGTGGTGTCGAGAAGAAGGTGTCCGTTCCGTAGCCTATATTATGCTGGCTGGCCCCCATGAAAAAACAATGGATGAAGCCATCCAAAACCTTGAAGAAATGCTCAAACTCGATGCAGACTATGCTGTGTTTGCTGTATTTTCGCCCTATCCTGGGACCGATTCATTTGCCGAAGGTGCCAAGAAAAACTTATATGCAGCAGATTGCTGGGACCGACTCATGAAAGACCCATTGTGTGAAGTCGAAGTGCCTGTATGCTGGGATGAACATTTGAGCAAAGCAGAAATTTTGCAGCTGTTGAAAGTGGCTCACCGAAAGTTTTACATCCGACCCCGCTTTATTGCACGGCAATTGAAAGGCCTTCAAACATCTTCAGAATTTAAAAGACTTGCAATGGGTGCCCTTTCTATATTAAAATTAGAATTGTTACAATCCAAAAGTCGAACAGCCCCTGTATAGTTCGATGCGCTTAACATTGCTTCTCTTGGGCTTTATACCAGCCCAAACTGAATATGAAAGCACCTTATTTGGCATTGAAGCACAAGTGTCTGACATCAAAAAAACCATTCTCCACAGCCAACAATTTATAGACTCACAGAACAGCACCTCTTATATCCCCATTATTGAATCTGATATTCTTCGCCTAGAGCATCAAATTATCCGGCTAGACGCCACCCTCAAAAACTCCTCCCCCACACTCTCCTCAGAAAGCCATGACGACACCCCTCTCAATAAATGAAAAACCTTTTGGAACTGGTCCAAAAGATGCAACCAACCACATCACCCACATTCTTTTACAACAACGGGTTGACATTGGTCCCGCCTTATTTGATGAGTCTCTCGCACTAATCAAAGAAAGAAAGTACAGCGCAGCGGTTGACCGTTTGAGAATGTTGAGATGCCTTGATCCCAGCCATACCTCTGGAATTATTCTTCTTATTAAAGTTCTTGCCAAGCTAGATAAGTGGGACGAAGCCAGTGAGGTGATCAGCATCGCCATTCAACAAAAGCTTCAAATCCCAAAAGAACTGAAAGAAGCGGTCATTGAAAGCCAAAAAAGATACCGCTCAAAAGACTCAAAAGAACAACTTCACAACATTCAAAAACTGAAAGACCAGCTGAAAAAATCTCGTCTCGATTTAAAGCGTGCAGATCAAGAAAACAGTCAAAATCATCTCAAGATTACCGTGCTAGAACGATCATTACAAAAGTGGTCACGGGCATGTGCATTGGTCACTGGAGTGACCATTGCTCTTCTATTTGTGTCGTGGCAAATTGACTCTGGAACCTCTAATGCAGCAGCCGTAAATGAAACAAATTTTAATGATTCTGAACTTCCAATCGTTGCTCCACCTTCTGCAGAAGTCATGGAACCTCCTGTAGAGGCTGTTCCTACTGGCACCGAAAACGCACCACCCAGCGAAGCCATACCTGCTCCCGAACCCGTTCAGCTTGAACCTGAACCTGAACCTGAACCTGAGCCTGAACCTGAACCTGAACCCGAAGTTGCTCCGCCACCATCGTTTCCAAAAACACATGTGGTCCGAAGCGGAGATACCTTGAGTGAAATCGCTGAAAAGTACTACCGCAGACAGTCTCTTGGCTCATGGTTGGGCCAGAAGAACAACACCAACGCACAGTCTCTTCAAATAGGTCAAGAACTCCTCATTCCGTCTCCACCAGATCCGGAATAACCAGAAATCTATTCGGCTTTGGCCTTTTCGGCTGCCCTGTTGGCCAACGCCTTGGCTGAGTCTTTCTTTGTGGCCTTGTAGCTCGCACGGTACGCCTTTTCGGCTGCAGACCAGTCTCCAAGCCGAGAATAAATCTTACCTTGAATGGCAAGGGCATATCCGCGGTGGAGCTTAGACAAATCAAAAGCCAAATAAGTATCCATGTGCTGTTGGGCAAGATCTATTTTCTTCCAACGCAGATATAATCTGGCAAGGTAATAATGCGCCCGTTCATTTTTGGGATCAACCTCTAAAATGCTTTTTAGGGTTTTCTCCGATGCTGCATATTTTCTTCGGTAGGTTTGAACTCGACCAAGAACCTGTAAGTTAATAATGTTTTCGGGATATTTTTTTGCCAATCGAACAGCTGTGCTTTCAGCCAATTGAAGTTTGCTTTCTTCAATCCAAGTATAAGTAAGGGCATGACTGGCAGCTGGTCTTAAAAAGACAGATTCTCGTTCTGCCAACTGCATCATTTCAATGCCTTTGATTCGCTCATCGGCAAAATCGGGAATGGCTGGAATATTCATGGCTAGGAGAGAACGCCAGTACAACCACAACCCATCTCCAAGTCGGGCGTCTACAAAATCAGGTGCGAGCCTTTTGGCTTCTTCAATTTGTTTAATGCCATCGTAACCACGGCCCAACGCTGTCAGCCAATTTTCTTTCCGCATTTCATGAATGGCATCTACACCCAACAAGGCGCCAAGTAAAAAAGCTTCCCATGCATCATTGCCAGGGGTCATTGAAGCCATTTGAAGCTGTTGTTTTGCGGTTTGAAAACTGAATTTATACTGTTTTTCGTATTTAAAATCGAAGTTTTCAAGCATTAATATCTGCCACAAAAGGGCTTTTCCGGTTGGAGCAATTCCCGAATCAGGAAACTTTTGCCGTGCATTGTCTAAAATGGCATGAATGCCCTTATTGTCCCTTTGATATAAGGCATTCATGACTTCCCAACAGGTCCATACGAATTCTGGAGAACTGCCCAACCATTGTGCACCATTGTATATTCGATCTGGATACTTTCTACTCTTAGCGCCATCGTAGAGTGCTGCACCATGAATTCGATTTACATCATCAATTTCAAGTGAAGGTGCACGGCCAGAAACACCCGAAACAGTATCAGACACATCAACTTTTTCGTCCTTTTCGCCATTTTCTTCAGCAAAAGCCAGAACGCTGAGCGCAATAGAGAGAAGTAAGTGCATTATTCCTCCTTGAGGAACTTATTATAGGCCGACAAGACTGAATCTGTCAGCAATTGTTCAATGCGAATATTAAACATTGGATTGAGTTCTTGTATTCCAGTGGGTGAGGTCACATTGATCTCAGTCAAGTATGAACCGATGATGTCAATACCAACAAACAATAGCCCTTGTGCCTTTAATGTTGGACCAATTGCTGAACAAATCTCTTGGTCTCGCTCACTCAACTTAAATGAAGCGACCTTTGCACCCACATGCATATTCCCTCGATGATCGCCAGGTTGAGGAACCCGAGCCATCCATGCCACTGGTGCACCATCAATCAAAATAATCCGCTTATCGCCATCGGCAATTTCTGGAAGATATTGCTGAACAATGATGTGCTGTTGCTCATTTTCAGTAAGAATTTCAAGCATCGAACGAAAGTTGGGATCCGAATAGGAGGACACCAAAACACCTCTTCCCCCATTACCATCCCAAGGCTTTATGACCACTTTTGACCATTGTTTCGCCCATGATCTGGCATGTTCAATTTGTCTACAAATGAGTGTCGGCGGGGACAATTCTGGCCACTGTAGGGCAAAGAGTTTTTCGTTGGCGCTTCGAACAGATGAAGGACGATTAAATACCAATGTACCCTTTGGTGTCATCTCAAGAATATAGGTACTGAATATGTAATCCATGTCAAAAGGCGGGTCTTTGCGAAGCCAAATGACCTGAAAAAAACCCAAATCAACTTTCTCAGAAGCACTCGGACTTATTTGTCTTTCTGAAGTGATATTGACAGAGCGCACAGTAGCATGTGCCTTGCCCTGTATCAAAAAAAGTTCTCGAGGGTGGCACACAAAAACAGGCCATCCTCGGCGCTGTGCTTCAAGCATCAACATCAGTGTGGAGTCGCCATCCACATCAATTCGGTCTAAATCATCCATGACAAACAAATGCTTCATACTGTCCTCACAAAAACTACTTTCCAATACAAAATCTAGAAAACAAACGGTCCAACACTTGCTCTCGTACATCTCCGCCTTTAAACTCAGAGATTCGTTCGAGTGCGCTGACCAACTCCTCAGAGGCAACCGCTGGACCTAAAAAACCACTGGCCGCTTCTGATGCCATTCTCAAATGGCGAGAAATAGATAGTGCAAGGTCGTGTTGTCGCTGAGAAATGGCCGCAGGTGATTCACTCAAATTAATATCCCCAGCCAACAACTTGGCTATTCGAGATTCAAGCATCGAAATGCCTGCATTGGTGACCATTGATACCAACAAATCAGATTTCCACAGCGGTTTGTCCTTAACGAGATCAGCAAACCCCCCCACTTTAAGCAAGGGTTTTTGACCTAGCTTCTCCTCTATCTGAACAAGTAATGGGGAATACTCTTGATGTGCAGGCGCCAATAAAATAACCATGTCAGCAGCGAGTGCAGCATCAATGCCCGCTTCAATTCCAAGTCTTTCTATTTGTCCTGAAGGATCATTTCTAATTCCAGCTGTGTCTTGAAGGCAAACTTCTATACCGCCAATGATAATCGTTCTTTCAACAATATCCCGTGTGGTACCGGCAATTTCCGAAACGATGGCCCTTTTACTGCCCACAAGAGCATTGAACAAGCTGGATTTTCCGGCATTAACAGGCCCAACAATGACGATGGTTGCACCAGTCAACTGAAAACGACTTTTGGACCATGCATCTGCCAATTGTTCAAGGTCTTTGGCAAAACCATTTAAGGATACCGAAAGAGACTGATCATCAATATAAGACAAGTCACCATCAGGGTGATCCAGTCTGGCTTCAATTTCAGCAGCATAATCAAGAAGCCGATCTTGAATATGATCGATCTTATTCTCTATGTCTCCATTCATTCCACGCTGAGATGCCACCACCGCACTCCTGCTCTTGGCGGTCAAAAGCGCAGACAGTGACTCTGCTTGTATCAAAGACAGCTTTCCATTTGTGGCTGCTCTACGGCTAAACTCTCCAGCACGGGCAAGTCTGGCCCCCCTCTTCATACACAGCTCAATGATGTGCTGAATGACAATGGGATTTCCATGACAAGAAATCTCCACCACATCCTCACCTGTAAAACTATTTGGACCTTTCATCCAAAGAACAAGAACTTGGTCAATGCAGGTTTCACCATCAAAAATACGACGCAAAGTCGCTTGCCGATCTGAAAAGCCTTTACTCTGGCACAGCCCTTGAGTAACCGTCAGTGATTCAGGACCCGATAGACGAATGACAGCAATGCCACTTCTGCCCATTGGCGTCGCACATGCGACAATGGTATCCAAGTTTAGTCCTCTTGCTCAGCAGGGATAATGTGAACCTTCTTGACACCATCAACCTCTACAGACTTACTGGTAACACCTTCAATGTCTTGAACGGTTTGGTGTACGATTCGACGCTCAAATGAATTGAGCTCTCCAAACATTTCTAATGGCTCACCTGATTTCAAAACTTTATTGGCCAAGCGGTTGGCTCGGTTTTCTAACTTTCTGACATCGGTTTTACCCTTCCGACCTCGAGAACCACTGTCTCTATCTCTGTCTCTAGATCCTTCATTCTCATTGCGCTGACCACCAGTGACATCAATATTAAATGTCCAATCTGAATACTCTTTTTCCATTGCGGCTTTGAACACATACGAAATGGAGTGCAAAGACGCCCCCTTTCGACCAACGATTCGACCTGCTTGCTCTGTATCCAAAATGATTGTGGCTTTTTTGGCTCCGGTAATGTCGTAACGAACGGCTGTTTCAATTCCAATCAAATCCGTCAGTGACTTCAACCAATTTTGCGCATTTTCAGCACCTTCTATGGTTTTTTCATCGAGTTTCCAAGCAAATATTTGAACATTAAATGCTCCTTTGGGTCGGCCACTTTCATTTTTGAAATGCGCTCTATTAAAATCAAAAGCCACAAGCTCTGATCCAATTCCCAACTGAGAAGCAGCGCTTGCAAGTGCTTCATTTAAAGTGTTTCCATTAACGGTAATGTGATTTTCAGGTACAGACATCTTGGGCCTCATGAAGGTGAAACAGCGGTTGTGGCTTCAGTTTCTTGCTTGGCAAATTGATTTCGAATGACCCACTGTTGAAATGAGGTCAGCAAGGCATTGCAGCAGAAGTAAAGAACCAAACCACTGGGGAAGGTAAACATAAAGAGCGCAAATCCAACAGGCATGAACTTCATGATACGCTGCTGAGCAGGATCCATGTTGGCAGGCATAGGGGTTAATTTTTGAGACATCAGCATCAGACCACCGTACAACACGGGTAGGATACCGTAGGGGTCCATTGATGTCAGATCTTGTAAATACAAAAAGGAAGAGTCATAAATCTCAACACTGTAAAGCATCACATTGTACAGTGCCAACCAAACAGGCAACTGAACCAACATTGGAAGGCAACCTGAAGACACTGAAGACAAGGGATTGATGTTGTTTTCTTGATATATTCTCTGCATTTCTTGTTGCTGAAGCAAAAAATCATCTTTGTACTTTTTCTTGATTTCGTCAAGTTCAGGCTGTACTTTCTTCATTTCAGCCTGCATCTTACGGCTGCTGATATATCCTTTTTGTGTCATTGGATAGAAGATCAACTTCACGAAAAGAGTCAGCAACAAAATTGAAACACCCCAATTGGCAAACCCAGCATAAAATATCTTTAAAAGGAACAGAAGAATCCGTGAGAAGAATCCAAATATACCAAAATCAACAGCATAGGCCAGATCTTCGCTAAGGGTTTCAAGACGGCCAAGTTCTTTAGGACCGGTGTATAGTTGAAATCCAATTTGCTTCGTTTCCCCAGCATCGAGTGATTCTTTCAAGTGAACGACTGTTCCAAAGCGTTCGTTTTTAAATGAAACAGCTGTACTCCCTTTGAAAAGGGTTGGCTTATCCGGAATGGCTGCTACGAGGAAATACCGTGAACCCAAACCAAACCAACTCGAATCTCCTGGGATAAATTCTGGATCTTCAGAAAGATCATCTAGGTCATAGTAAGTTTCGATGTCTCCATCTGTAAAGAACTGAGGGCGCATTCCTTCAAGAAACCGACCCACATCTTCATCAAGTTCATCGGCTACTCCAAACCAAACATCTTCAACACTCTGATTGCCTTGGTTGGAAAGCTCAATGGTCACATTGGTCACATAAGGCGTATCAGTTTTAGAATAGGATTTGCGTATGCTTAAGTCTGATTGCTGCCCAATGGCTTTAATGCCGTCATCGGTTTGCTGAATACGATAATCAAATGACCGATAGGAGTCACCGGTTCCAACTTCGATCATCAACCCTTTATCAGACAAAATAGACAGATCACTCTCAGATTGGGTGTAGGGCGTCCAACTGCCACTCATACCATCAATAATCCATCCCCACCATGATGCTGATGTTGGAAGTTCTTTATAGGAGCGCAAATTGACATTGTGAATTCCACCACCGTCAGAAAAGATAGAAAAATCCAATGAGTCGGTTGTCCACTTTTCACCATGAGCTTGTATGACTTCTTTGGCTTGAACAGATCCAATGTCAATGTTTTGAGCTGGTTCGCCCTGTGACAATTCTGGCTCTGCTGTAACAGCAGCACTTAAATCAGGTTGAGAATCTGTAACGGGAGGTGGCTGAACAGGAGGCGGACTAAAAAAACTAACCCACACAAAATAAATGATGATGCTTAGAAATATCGCACTCTGAAGCCGTCTATTGTTCTCTGCATTTTCTATTCTATCCATGTCATTTTTCTCTTGGTGGAACGGGGTCATGACCACAGGCCACAAATGGGTTGCACTTACAAATTCGCCATACTCCTAAACTTGACCCTTTGACGAACCCATGTATTTCAATTGCTTCAAGCATGTAATTGCTACAACTTGGTGTAAAGCGACAAGATGGCGGTGTATATCGAGATATCATTTTTTGATATCCTCGGATTAACCAACGGCACCAAAGACGAATACTCATGCAGACAACTTATTTAGAATTGAACGAACATTGCTTTGTAAAGTATTGAACGACACCAAAGCAGCGTTGGGGTGCACAATCAAGATGATTTGTGTGCCTGGCCTGACAGTTGAATACTCATGCCGACAGATTTCCCTCAACAAGCGTTTAAGTCTATTTCGCACAACGGCATTACCGACTTTTTTACTCACTGTAAATCCAAACCGTGCAGGACCGTCTTTTTGTGCGACCACACCCAGTAAATGGGCTGTGCGATGCTTTCTGCCAGTGCGCTGGATCTGTTTAAATTCACGGGTCGCTCGGATCCGATATTCAGGTCGCCAACGAAAGAGAGAAGACTGCACAATTTGGCCTACGGTTAAACAACAAACGAGAGTAGGTCAGTCATGCCTGAGATTAGTCTTTTTTGGTGCGAACAGTTGGAGCAAGAACAGAACGGCCTTTCGCTCTGCGACGACGAAGAACTTTACGGCCTCCGGGGGTGCTCATGCGAGCTCTAAAACCATGGCTTCTCTTTCGACGAATATTACTTGGCTGATATGTGCGTTTCATGTTGACCTCTATTGGCTACGACGTAATATATAAGGTGACACATCGAGTCACCTCTATTAAATTGACGATCGAATCTATTCCAAAATAGCCGACTCGTCAAGTTACAAACGCTTTATTCCGATGGATTCAAATCAATTCACATCAGACGGCCAAAAGGATATCAAAGACGAGAATGGAACACATTTGGAATTTAGTCAAAATTGCGGTCAAAAATAAAGTCGATGCTGAAAATTATTCAATCTGGATTGAACCTTTAAAATATAAAGAAATCACAGGTAATAGGCTCATTTTAAGTGCACCTACAACCTATCTTGCTGAACATGTACTCGAACACTACGGACAACTTCTAAACGGGCATCTTCATCAAATTGACGACACTGGAATGACGATCGCTTTCGAAGGATTAAGCCCAACTCAGCCCATACCAGAACCAAAGCCAGAACCTCTGCGCAACCATGACATCGGCAACATTAATGTAGACAACACATTTGAAAATCTTGTTGTTGGAAACTGCAACTAATTCGCACATGCGGCATCACTCGCCGTCACGGAATCACTGGGCGATAGACAATACAATCCACTC
>JAYYJC010000090.1:0-10000 GCA_036146655.1 Myxococcota bacterium
CTGAGTGCACCTTTATATCCAATTTTAAGTGACGTGTCAAACCACCTATGAGAGGAATATTTTGGCATAAACGATCAGTGCGCTGCAGCAAAAACTCCAACAAAAAAGCAGTACAAGCCAAAGCCAACGGAGTTGCAAGACAACACTCAACAGCCGTTCATCTGTTAGTTCAGTCGCTCTCATCCATCGTCTCAACATCGGGAGCAAATACTGTGGACGTGCCATAAGTGTAAAGACAATGAGTAGAAGAATAATATTAGAAACACCGAGAGCGAATACGATGAGATTTGCCATCATGGCAACTCCTCCATCAAGGCAGAGATGTCTGAAATTTGATGGTCAATCAGGACCTTCACATCAGTGGAAGAGAACCGTTCGGCTAGTGCTTTAGAATTGTTTAAACATTGCTCAAGAGCCACTCTCTTTTCTTCTCCATCGGGCATTTGAAGTATCCGTTTAAATGCTTCTTCTTCCCTTTGAAAACTGTCCTTGGCCCATTCGTTTTGGTTTTTAAACCACATGACCTCGCAATCTGGATTGTCAAATCGACAAACCTCCAGCAGTTTGGCTGCGGCTTTAAAATCCCTTTGCGCCATCAGTGATTCGGCCCCACCAGTGTCAAAATCAATCACAAGCTCTTCAGAAGTCACGCCAGAGAGATCTAAGGAAAGTTCAGGAACATCCATAGACAAACTTCGGCGCTCGATACGAATATTTTCTCGAACATGTCGGTATATGGCTGTTTGGACATCAACTTCAGCAAATCGAGTGCTTCGAATGAGTTCTTGGAGCAATAATATTCTGGCCCGGCCATCCACAGTATCTACATCAGTGTACAGTTCTCTCAGCTCGGCTTCGAGTGAAGACACCGCAACGGGTACATTGGTATTAACTGTCGCTGTTTCAGCCACTGTGTTTGTCGTAGGGCCACCAAGTTTTGCGCAAGAGAAAAGAACAATGAAGATCATGGGCTAGTCCCTCCAGGAAACAACAGGGGCACCACATCTTCCGACACCGTTTCATCTTCTTCTTGGCTAAGGATACGAACCTCAATATCTGTATCTGTCTCCAACTCTGACCTTAACCGAAGTTGAAGTGGCGGTGAGTCAAATTGAACTGGTGCAAAACGACGGGCATGCGTGGCTTCCTGACCCCAAACCAAATCCGGATCATAAATCCAGGCTCCTGCTTTGCCTTCTGCATTTGGAAGACCAGAAGTAGTTTCGATCGGGACCTCAAAAAAACTATCATAGGCCTTCCATGCCACCTCTTCACTCAAAGCACCAAGCAACCCAGATTTGGCAGCACCTTGTGCAGTCAAAACCCATACTGGAAGAGCCGCATTAGAACCACCTCCTCGTATGGAGCCTCGTCGCATAGATTTGGGCTCATCATAACCCACATACACCCCAATAAATAGACCATTCTCAAGCGACCAAGCTCCTGCATACTCAGCAGGGACAGCCCCCAAAAAAGCCGCATTTTTATAGGCATTTGTGGTTCCTGTTTTTCCGAATGCAGGAACAGGATATTCTCCAATTTTAATGGTGCCGTTTGCCCGTCTTCCAGTACCGTGCTCGACGACATTATGAAGAATCTGTGCACTCAATATCCCTGAAATGGAGTCGGATACCGTCTTGGGTTCGAGTTCGGCAGAATAAATTTCACGCCCAGCTTCGGTCACAATTTGACTGATCAATACTGGGCGCGACTGCCCGAGCTGAGGCTCGAAATGTTGCTGACCAGTCAGCAACCCCGAATACAGATTGACCCCTTCAAGCAAGCTGATGTCCAATGCCCCAAGTGGCATGCTCAATGTAAGTTGCAACTCATCTTCAATGCCCAACCTCTGGGCCAGCAGTGACACATAACGCATGTTTATGATTTGAAGAAAGTCAGGATGGTGAATGAGAAAATCGATGTCGTAAGGGTCGACTTCTGAAAGCAGCAGACTGTATTTCATGGCACTATTTTCAATGTCTCTGATCGTACTGAGCCGAATCCGGCCCTCAAGCCAGATTTCGCTTTCATTGGTCAAACCCAAAAGATCAGCAGGACTCGTAGCGGTTTGCTCGAGGTACTGCCCACATTCAAAATGACCATCTTCATGGCGGAAGAGTGAAATAAAATCCGGCAATTGGCAAGGCTGACAGCGACTGTTGGGTTCTGTTCCCATGTCCTTTAGACAGCATGATTCATCTGCTTGTCCCTCAAACTCAAGAAGAACTTGAAAGGCTTCCTCACACTGCTGTGCCACACCAAGAAGATGTGGATAATGAATTTTTGCATTGCGTTGAAGGTCTTCACTTTGCGCTTTGACAAACAACTTATCGACTAAACGACCATCACCTAGACTAATGACCTCTAGCTTTTCCCGGTTGGTTTCTGCAGTGGTTAACCACTCTCGCTTCGCAGCCATAAAAGCCACTTCTTCGAGCCACTTGGATGTGCTTATCACTCCAAGAGCATCTCGAATTCTCAGAATGTAATCTTGTCGACTTTCCGATTCCTGCGGATCGAGCCGAAGTATCTCAACCACTTGTCGTAACTGTACGCCTGACAATTGGTCGGTCAGATGAGCCAACAACCACACGGAAGCGAGATTTTCAGAGTTAACCCCTGCCCATGTCATGGACACCACATCTTCTGCTCGGTGTGCCTTGCTTGGGGTGTACCAAACCCGTTCAAATAGAAAACCATTGGGTCGGTTATCAAGCATGTCCGTTGGGGACCACCCAAGCTGAAGAGCTGCAGTATAGATCATGGTTTTCCAAGTCGATCCCAGCTGTCGCTTAGAGGTCAGAGCGCGGTTAAGATCTCGATTGCTTACGCCCCCTACCATGACTCGTATCTGCCCTTGTTGCATGGCCAATACTGCGCCGTTCAATGCCACGCGCAGTTCTAAGTCGCAGAGTCCCTCATCTCGAACAGATGCAATGACCACATCCCCTTCACTAAGTGCTGATTGGATGGTGTCCACTTTTCCTCTGAGACGCCGTCCATTTTTTGCCCGTGCAATAATATCAGCCATGCGCTGAAGACCGGTCTTATCCACTTCACAGCTGTGCCCACCCAAATCAAGGGTGAGTTGATTGGCCTGCTTTGAAGAAACCTGCGCATAAAGAATGGCACCCACTGGTGGTGCATGTTGCAGTCGGCTCACGGACGAGATTTCTTCTTGAACCAAATTATCAAGGCTTGCCGCTTCAAAGGATGCACCAATATCGCTCAGATGGTGACGAAGGCCATACCACGCATAACGCTGTGTTTGTTCATCGATCGTCGTCACAATGCTCAAACCGGCTGAAGAGAGATTTTGAATGTCATTTTCTTCTAGAAGTGAAAGAAAGGGCTCCTCTTTCAACTGTTGTTCAACAGCATCCACCACGACATTGCTGGCAAAGCGAAAGCTTCCATTCTTAAAGGGTATCTCACTTTGTATGGCCCGTTGATATGTATCCTCATCGATGTGTTCTAGGGCACGCATGCGACTCAGCACATAACCGACTCTTGCCTGAGCTTTGTCTAAGCTGCGCTTTCGACGAGTCTCATCCCCAATAAAGGGATTGTAATTGTCAGGGCCTTTCACCATTCCAGCGAGAAAAGCACATTCAAGCAATCCCAAATCCGATATTTCCTTGTCAAAAAAATACCGTGATGCCACCCCTAGGCCACGGCCATTCCCTCTGACATGGATTTGATTGGCATAAAAGGCCAAAATCTCTTCTTTGGAATAGTGCGACTCCAACCGGAGGGCATTCAATGCTTCTTCAAGCTTAGAACGCAAATCTCGATCCGTTCGGTAGTACAAGTTTTTAGCGGTTTGCTGTGTGAGTGTAGACGCTCCAGACACAATACGGCCAGCAGTAATATTTTGAACAATCGCACGGAGTATGCCCACAGGATCAAGGCCAAAATGATTAAAAAATCGCTGATCTTCAGCAGCTGTGATGGCCTGAACCCAATGCGTTGGCAGTTCGTCATAGTATATTCGATTAAATCGATGCCGCTCGTCAAAAACAGAACCGATTGGCGTCACCCCATCACTGTAATAAATCCGAGTATCGGTGGCCAAAATGGCGTCAATTGATTCAGGTTTTAAGTGAGTTCCAGGGTTACTTACCACATAATGTTGATACAAAAGAGCGAGGATTGCGGCTCCCAAAATAGCCGAAAATGTGAGAATCTTGCTCCAGCGAATGATGCGACTTTTCATGCCTCTCCAGTTTGCAATCCAATGGCCCATAGCTTCTCATAACACTTCGAAGCAGTATGCTGCATGGCGACAGTCCGCGCATGGTTTGACAAATCGGAGTGTACTTCAAGAAGATGCGAAAAGACATCGATAATCCCGTCAGACTGCTTCAAGTCTCTAATCATCCAATCTTCCCAGAGAAGTTCTGATGCACCATTTTCAGTGCTGGTTACAACGGGAGTACCACAAGCCAAGGCCTCTAAACAGACATTGGCAGCAGGGTCGTATCGGGTTGGCAGCACACAGACGGTGGCACTCCTCAACCAATAAGCAGGCTCATCTACTCGACCCAGCCAACGGACCCTTTGATGAACGCCCATGGCCTCAGCCAATCGCTGATAATAACGAGCATTCGGATCAGAACCCATGACCCAAAGACACCATTCTGGAAGCAATTGAAGCCACTTGAGCGTGATATCAAGACCCTTACGGCGAAAGTCATGCCCCACAAAAATCATTGTCGGAGCATGGGGTCTTTCCATATCACCCTTATTGGTAAAGTGCATGATGTCCACACCATTTCGAAGCAGAATGCACTTTCTGGGATCGATGCCATAGTGCCTATCCAACAGGGAAATGCTTCTTTGTGAATTCACCACAATCGTCTGCGCATGATGACAAACTCTCTGGTCAATGTGCCGTTCCAGCGCATCACCAACTGTCCATGGCCGCTTGGCCATCCAGTGTGCATGACAGCCACCACCTGCACGGTAAATGGGCGATGCTCCACCACGAACCATACAAATTTGAGGGTCATGTAGTTCTTTGGCTCTCTGCTGCAATCGATAATCAAGCTCAGCCATTTTCAAGAATCTTCCTCTTGTGTATATGGGTATCGGCTGGTGTGTTATGCCATCAATGGGATTCTCGATTCGCACGCTGTGTACACAAATCGAATGCCCATTTTGAACAGCCCAATGGACAAAACCATGGGTAAACCGTTCAGTCCCTCCATGGATACCAAGCGTCCTTACCAAAACATGCAAAGTCATGACCGAAGTGACCGCCAATATTTGAGCCACACATAATAGCTGCCAAGACAAGCAAGAATCAGTCCCACAAACCCATCGAGAAATCCCAACTTCAAAACATAGGCACGCAAAAAATGGGATGGCGGCCGAACCAAGAGCCGCCAAAGTGAGGGTTGTAATGAACGGCTGGCAATGGCAGCATACCGGTCAACCGTCTGAATATGCTCTTGGAATGACCGGTAGGGATCATGCCATAGCACAGCCGGAGATTCTTCTACAACACCATCAACTGTTAGGTAGTCGTGTGGGTTTTGACCATCCCAAGTCGCTTTGGACTTTTTAACAAGACGCAGAATAGTGGCTTGTCCAAAAACACCAAACCGAGTCAACCGTCCCAGCCATAAATTTTTGCGGATAACCTTAAGTCCAGACGCAGATTGATTGACTCTTAGCCAATTTTGGATGCCATCGGCAAGCATTGGACTGACCCATTCATCTGCATCGATGCATAGTACCCAATCATGTGAGCAATGAGACAATGCCAAGTTTTTCTGAGAAACATGCCCATGGAAAGGATGCTCAATCCATTTGACACCCATTTTCAATGCCAAATGCTTGGTTTGATCCGTTGAACCCGAGTCGACCACAACAACTTCGTCTGCGAATTGAACGCTTTTCAAGCAACGCACTATTCGATCCGCTTCTTGAAAAGTGATAATGGCAACACTAAGTTTGGGCTTTTGCATGTCACTAAGCCGGGGTGAGAAAACTTGACGAATTTTGCAAACAGAATATATTCGCATAACACTATTGGCGTCGTACCCAAGTGGTTTAAGGGAACGGTTTGCAAAACCGTGATTCACCAGTTCGAATCTGGTCGACGCCTCCATATTCATATTGCAACCGCACTGCAACCCACTCGGGTCTTTGCGGTTGTATTTCTTTTTTTGCTCGCAGCATGTGGAGATGGACGAAAACCAGCTGCAAGCCCTTCTCCGAAAGACTTACCCAGATGGTCTTCAACAGAATATGTGGAATGGAACGGGCCAAATGATAGGGCCAGTCAACCCATTGCATTAATCATTGATCGGACAGATGGCCCACTCGATCAGATGTGTGGAGATGTGGATGTAACCTCCTTTTTGAATGACCGATTCCATCCCATTTTTATTCACTCTCGGGTCATGCCCAGCATCGATTCAGCCCTAATACTGATTTCTCCGAACGGAGAGACACTTGGTGGACCGCTCGCCCCACACAATGCCAGTGCGTTGATACAATTGGGCAACCAGCTTATGCGAAAAGAGCGGCTGCCTATAAAACCGTGGCCGTGCGATAACCTCAAACAGTTTTTTGAGGAGACGCATCCAGTGCTTAAAGCGTGCGTGACCACAAAATGACACCCCTATTCTGGTCTTGAAATGTCTTGGTTGGTGACCACCCGTATCCCAAAGGACTGGGCAATTGAGGGTCACCTTCTTTCGTTAATACCCACCCATTGCCATTTACAATAAACCCCTCGCAATCCGACTGCGATGGTAAAAATGTAGAGATGTTGGCCGGCATTCTATTATTTGGAGCCCACAATAGGCCCGTATCCAGCCGTGCACAATCCATATAATGGTCTCCCGCATTGACTGATTGGCGGACCTCCTCAACCAAGGGAATTCGAGCTGGTGGAAAATCCCAAGTCATAGGCTCAGTGTTGGGAACTTGGGCAGGCCACAAAAAGAACACAGGCAACAGAGCAAACAAACTTGTGAGCAAACGGGGAACAGGCGTATTTTCAATGACCAAGACAATGGCAATGGGCAAACTTGACAACAACGGCACCATCAACGGATACGCATAGCGGGGCGGATGCCATACAATGAGCATCGGAACCACAAGCCCAAGACCAATTAGCATGAAGATTGCAAGTCCCCAACGCCATACCCGAAAAGAGAGAAACAAAAGAATGCCCCACATGAGGGTGATCCCTAATCCATTCTCAGCCCAAGCTTTCAGATTTACAATCATCATTTCCCATGAACAAGTCTCCCACAACCAATCCAACTTGGCGTGCATGGGCGGCTGTTGAGCACAAACTGACATTAAACCATCGATTTCAGGATGATCAGGATGCAGATTGTCGCCTTGAAGGTGGCGCAATACAAACCGTCGCTGCTCGAGGAGCTTTTCACGCATCGGCAGTAGAGACAAATTGAGGTATCGAACCAGTAAAAAGTGTGGTGACCACGCCACAGAAAAGGCAATGAATGCACCGACAAGTGACTTCAGTGGCCATCTTTTAAATATAAGAGGAAGCGCAGCCACCACGATTAAGATTGAACGGCTGTCCAAAGCCAATGCAAAACCAGAAGAAATGGCAAAACTTACAAGCCATTTGTTTGAAATGGTTGGCGTTCGCATGACCGCAAGTGCTGAAAGCCAAACGGCACCACAGACCCCACCGATCAATGGATACGGACCCAAGTGATGAAATCCGTCAACGGATAGCGGCATACACAGCAACGCAAGAGAGAGGCCAAGTCCAAGTACAGGCCGCCGAAACAAAAGGGCCATTCCGTAGAGGGACCCACCCATCAGAAACCAACCCGTTGAAGACAGCCAACTGCCGGCCTCCAGATAAGAACCGCCATGTGCGACGAGACCAAGTAAATAGAGGTAAAGGGGAGCTCGCCATTCTGGATACGATGTATCTGCGGCAGGCCACCAAACTTGCTGAGCCCCCATCATGTACTGTGCCCAGTCCGCACCAGTGGGATACGCCAATGGTTGGTATGCCCCCATAAATGCAAAACACAGAATAAATATGATGAACGGCAATATCAGAATGAGTGTTTGCCTAGATAAACCCAAATGCATAACCTAATAATTAGAGAAAGGTACGAGTATAGTTTACTCGGTTCGACGATAAACATAAGGCAACAACTTCACAATTTTAAACAAAATAAACCGAGGATGACAGGTGATCTCAAACCCAAGAAAACAGATGGTTTGATGATGCTTTATATAGACATATTTAATGGCCATTAATCAGCGTTTTAGGTCAGTTATGGCTGAAAATGAATCCCAAAACACCGTGGGGAAGTCCATTGACGGTTCAGTAATTACCAAGGCGTACAAATATGTCTAGGGGGAGACAGCACTTGTCAACAGTTAACAATAATTAATCAAGCAAAGCGATTAAAATCAGATAATTGGCTAACAAATCCTTTCCGTATTCATTGGAGTCCACATGCTTGAACAACAGATGTTTGCCTTTGCCCTACTGGGGGGTGAATGGGTACTATGGCTATTGGTGGCCCTTTCAGGCTTGTGTTTTGCAATTGCTATAGAGCGTGGCATCTATCGCAAACTCAATACGACTCCTTCAGAAGAACTTCAAGAAAAGCTCATTCCTTTTTTACAAGGCGGACCTGCAGCAAACCTGCAAAAAGAACTTCAAGACCTAAAAGGACTTGAAGCCAAAATATTGCATGCAGGTGTGGAGGCCGCACAACAAGGTGGAATAGCTGCTGCTGAAGAAAGCATCGCTGGATTTCTCTTGTTTGAAAAAACCAAACTTGAGCGGGGTCTCATCGTCATCGGAACCACAGGGTCGAATGCACCGTTTATTGGTCTGTTTGGTACGGTACTCGGTATCATCAAAGCATTCCATGATCTTTCCCTGGAAACCACAGATGGTGCTGCGAGTGTCATGTCGGGAATCTCTGAAGCCTTGGTTGCTACTGCAATCGGCCTTATGGTGGCCATTCCAGCAGTGGTTTTGTACAACTATTTTCAGCGACGGAATAAAACTCAGCTGGCAAATATTGAAAGCATGGCTCACATGGTGCTTTCGAGACTGAAGTCAAAGGAGCACGCCTAATGGCTGCGAAACTTAGCGGTGGGGATGAGGATGCAATTGTCGACATCAACATTACCCCGTTCGTTGATATTATTCTCGTTGTTCTGATTATTTTTATGGTGACTGCAACGGCCATCGTCAAACAATCAATCAAAGTCAACCTACCAGAAGCTGCAACGGGAGAAAGCACCGAAGACAGCAGCCTTGCCATCATGCTTGATGCTCAAGGTCAACTAACCCTAGATGGAGAACCGATCACCGAAGAAGCACTTCGCACATTTATTCAAGCAGAAAAGAAGGCTGCTGAAGCCAATGGCAGCAATTTGGTTTGCTTAATTGGTGCAGACCACAGTGTCTCACACGGAGAAGTCGTAAAGGTCATTGATCTGGTAAAGCAAGAAGGGGTGGCCAAGTTTGCAATCAATATTGACCCCAAAAAAGACAGTGAACCCACTCAGGAAATCGCTCCCCAATGAACCGCCTTCCGTTTGAAAAAACATCGGGTAAACAACGCCTTATTCGGGGTTTAGCCATACCTGGCTCACTCCTGCTTCATGGTGTTGTGGCATATGCAATGACACAAACACCTGAAACTGCAACTCAACAAGAAGAGATCTGGATGGAGATGACTGTGGTTGAGATTCCCGAGCCACCTCCTCCCCCGCCAGAACCAGAACCAGAACCGGAAAAGCCCAAACCCAAACCGAAACCCAAAGAAATTCAATTCGAAGACAGTCCACCGGAGATAGAAATACCCCCTGAACCACCCCCAAAAGAAAAGAAAAAGGTCAGAAGGGTACAAGGACTGAGTGCAAATTCCTTTGCTGAAGGCGCAGGTACAAATCTCAGCGTAAGAGCAGGCACAACACTTTCGACCAAAGCTGGTGACGAAAAACTGAGCATCGACGAAGCCGCAAACTC
>JAYYJC010000091.1:0-11661 GCA_036146655.1 Myxococcota bacterium
GACAGCCATTTCGTATGCTGCCGCAACAAAACAACCCAAACTTAAAAAAAGACCCCCTCTTACCATCCCTGACATCATCAAAAAGGAAGGAATTGAAGGGACAGTCAAGATAACCATTGACATCGACACAACCGGCATTGTCATCAATACCAAGCTGGTAACCGCCTTACACCCTGAGGCCGATAAAGCCTGCTTGGACTCTTGGAAAAAAGCCAAATTCCAACCAGCAGAACAATCCGGAGAGGCCGTGACCGTGCGTGGCTTTCCCCGTCGGTGTCGATTCAAAGCACTTGATTAACATTCAACCCGAATAGAGAGAAGGAATGAATCGACTCACACAATTGACACTGCCCGTAATCCTCATCTGTGCATGCGGAGGCGAACAACTGTCACAGACTTGGCAGCTGGACAGGCTTAGGATTTTGGGAGCCAAAGTCACACCTGCTGAACCGAGACCAGGAGAAGCCGTCTCATTCGAATCACTGATTTTTGCTCCAGAAGGCGTGGAACTCGAAACCGTCAGCTGGTTTTCATGTCTCCCTGTTGGTGCCAACAACTTTGGCTGTGATTTAGACCCGGCAATACTAGAGACACTGTTCGAGCAATTTGAAAATCTCAGTGAGGAGGAGCTCGGCCAACTATTTGGTATGCTGTTTGCGGTTCAAGGCGACATTGCAAGTCTTCCCGATGAGCCCTTGTACGAACCATTAAAGGCCGCTTATTACGCAGGTTTTTCGGGCTTTGAACCAGATTTCATGCTTGGCTGGACCGCACCGGAAGACGCACTTGACGGTCTGAGCGAAAGAGAGCAAAAAGAGGGACTCAGCGCCATTACAACATTAACGGCGGTGCCGACTAATGCTGAAAATGAAGATGAATTCGAAATCGCTTACAAAAGGTTTCCCGTCTCTTTGGCAGACACCCCGAACCACAACCCGACTATGGACATACTCAAGGTTGACGGAACAATGGTGAACGAAGTCTTCTATGCAGAAAGTGAGAAATCCTACACTCTCAGTCCGGTCTTATCGCCGGACAGTGTTGAAGATTACGATTATGTCACACCAGAAGGTGATATTGAAACACGGACTGAAGAACCCTACTTTCTTTGGTACACCGAAGGTGGGTCTTTTAATATCAACTTCTCACTTTATCCATACTCCAAGGTAGAATGGACCGCTCCGAAAGGCCCTTTCGAGGGAGTCATCATTTCAGTCATACGGGATCGCCGTGGTGGAATGGACTGGGAGGCGATTAAGGTGGTGGTTGAATGAATATATTCTCTTTGCTATTGACCTCAAGCCTTGTATTTTCGCAAGAACCGACACCACAAACGGACGAGGTCGAAAATGAAAGTGGGGAGGAACTTCCACCACTCGTCAAAAATCCAGAGTTACAAGAATATATACAGGCACCTTACCCACCCGAAGCAAAAGCTGAAGGCAGAGAAGGCACCGTCCTCTTACTGATTGAAATTGATGAAGCAGGAGATGTTTCTTACATCGAAGTACTTCGTTCTGCTGGTGCGGACTTCGATGCTGCAGCCACAGAGGCCGCATGGGAGTTCGTATTCTCTCCCGCCGAAGACGCCTCAGGGCCAGTACCCGTGGCCATTGAGTTTGAGTATGGATTTGTACTCGATGCATCCAGTGTAGAAGGCGCCATTGAAGACGAGACCGAAGAACTCGAACTTCCAATCAATCTTGATGGCGTAGTGAAAGAGATGGGTACCAAGCGCTTATTAAAAGATGTATCTGTTCGAGCTGAACTTGAGGATGGAACCAACATTGAAACCACCACTTCAGAAGAAGGGTATTATGCATTTCGCGGTCTTCCAAAAGGACTTGTAAAACTCGAAGCCGTATTTCCAGATTTCAATGGTGAGATCAAATCCGTTGCTGTCACAGATACCGAGTTGACCAGTGTTCAACTTTGGCTCAAGAACAAAAATTACAGAGATGATGAACTCGTTGGCGTGTATCGCAAACCCTCAGCCGACATTACAAAACGCAGCCTGTCTGTTGAAGAGATCCGACGCATACCCGGTACATTTGGTGATCCGATTCGGGTGATACAAAACTTACCAGGAGCAGCACGGTCTCCATTTGGGACTGGTCTACTCATTATTCGTGGGGCAAATCCTGAAGATTCTGGGGTTTATGTTGACGGGATCCGAATTCCCTTGATTTACCATCTCGGCGGGATTGTGTCTGTTCTCAACGCAGATTTGATTGAAACAGTGGATTACTTACCCGGAAGTTATGGTGTTCAGTACGGTAGAACGCTCGGCGGAGTGGTTGATGTCAAAACCAAAACCACATTTCCAGAGCAGAATAAATTTAGTTGGAGCACAGATGTGCTCGACAGCGGCGGCCTTCTACAAGTCAAAGCTGGAGACTATGGAGTGGCGGTGGCCGCACGACGGTCCTACATCGATCTGTTCATTCCAGCTTTTACGCAAAATACCGGTTTCGTCATTAAACCACGCTGGTTTGACTACCAACTCAAAGTAACTCGCCTCAACAAAAGCAAAGCCCCACTGTCTTTCTTTTTGTTTGGCTTCCAAGACATTTTGAGGGTTTCGACTCCTGACGATGTCCCTCAAGGAACAGACCAAGATACCCAAGGAGACTTTGATACAGATTACGCCACTCATCGAGCATACTTCATGTGGGAGCCTCGCTTAAGTGATACTTGGCGATTAAGGCTTACCCCCTCATTCGGGATTGATACCAACTCAATTAGCCTAGGCGACGGCCTTCGACTCAATCAAGCCAATCCCTACTTAGAGGTGCGAGCAGAAAGCATATGGGACCTGAAGGAGAAACACAATGTGACAGCCGGTATGGACTTTATCGGCGGGCAATATCGTTTCGACGCCAAATTTCCCTTCAGTATTGACAATGCGACCAATTATGATCCGCTACAAGAACGAGACAGTACGGCCTTTGAAGGCAAAGGCTATGTTTGGGCGCCTGACTTGTATGTCAAAGCTGAGTTTCGTCCCCTTAAAGATCCCGACAGGTGGCTTCTCAGTCCTGGAATACGCTGGAGTGTGATTGACTTGAGGGATGTCATCAGCGATACCAAACTTTTGCAGGCATGGGGCTGGGATCCAAGATTATTGTCTCGGTTTCAAGTATTTGAAGGCGGGTTTTTGAAGTCGGGGATCGGCATATATACTCAGCCACCTCAGCCTTTTGAAGTGTGGCGACCTGAAGGTGACACTCAACTTGAATTCGAACGGGCATATTCATCTGAAATAGGATGGGAACAATACTTCACAGACGCTTTGCGTGCAGATGTGACCTTCTTTGGTAAATACTTAGACAATTTAATCGTGAACAATCCCGCAGCGACAAACTCTGGGGATCTTTTCTATGTCAATGAAGGCATCGGCCGTGTATATGGGATGGAAATGATCATCCGACAAGCTCCGGTCAACCGTTTTTTTGGCTGGATAAGCTACACATTGTCTCGCTCTGAGAGGAACAACTATCCTGATCGCAATGATCTCCTCGATGAAGATGATGTTCCAAACTCACCCTCCACAGGGGGATGGTATCTATTTGATCTGGATCAAACTCACATTCTCGTCGCTGTGGCGGGCTATCGGCTTCCTTATGATTTTAACATATCGAGTAAAATTCAGTATGTAACGGGTAATCCCTTTACTCCATATGCAGGCGGCGTCTACGATATTGACCAAGATCTCTACTTTGCGTTTCCATCGTCAGAATACAATTCGGAAAGGCTTCCACCGTTTGTGTCGCTGGACTTACGATTCGACAAACTTTTTTCATTTCAAAAGTGGCAACTTGAAACCTATGCGGATTTCCTCAATGTATACAGAGGAGAAAATCCAGAATTCACAAGCTACAACTATGATTATACCGAATCTAGATACATAAGAGGACTGCCCTTCATTCCGTCATTGGGTTTCAACGCAATGGTCAGTTTTTAGGTTATTATGAGAAGTTCGAAGCCTCAATGTAATGGCGTTTGTCACTACAATTTCGGTAGAAATCAGTCATGATGCAGCATAGACATAATTATAAAGTTATGTACGGTACTTTACGCCTGATGACACGCAATGTGTTATTATTGGCCGACTTGTCGCAAATTTTATGCAGAGGAGATTTGCATGCAGCCAAAATATTTTTGGGTTTCAGTGCTTATGCTGGGGGCTTCTTTAATAAGCCCAACCACAGCTGAAGCTGGGAGAGAGCCAGCACAACAGGCTTTAGGCGTTGAGAGAATGGAAAAAAAACCCACACAAGATGTGGTCCAAAATCGATTTTTCCTGAAACAGGGCCGCTCTGAGTTTTCACCCATATTCGGTATCGTACCCAACAATCCCATGGTGAAGCGCTACACCGGTGGACTGCTTTACGCTTACCACTTCTCAGAAAGTTTGGCCGCTGAAGGTGCGTTCATATATTCTCCTGACCTGGGTGAAAATGACCTGAAAGGGCTGACAAATACTTTGGTTCAAATTGCAGCGTCATCCAGTTCAAGCAGCGTGGAGTTCCAGCAGCCGTTGGAGAAGATGTTGCTCGGTGCCACTTTCGCTGCACGCTGGGCCCCAATATACGGAAAGCTAAATCCATTTGGGATCGGGGTTGTGAACTTCGATTTCTATGGTGTGGCAGGAGTCGGTATGTTGAGTACCGAACTTTACTACGCCAAGTTTGATTCTTCTGCACCTGAGGGTGAAGCCCCAACACTACTTGAATCAGCTGGACGCCAAACTCGAGTACCACTCAACCTTGGCGTTGGTCTTGATATTTTCCTCAACCAATCAATCTCTTTTAAAATTGATGCGCGTAGCTATCTCTATTTTGCACCTGGACCTCAATACGATCCAAATGCAACAGTTCCGCCTGAAAGTCGACTGTACAACAACTTTGTTGCCTCTGCAGGTGTCAGCATTTTCATTCCGAAGATGAAAGCCCGCAGAGTTGACTTCTAATTACTGACTTAAGGATACAAATTCAATGCTTTCAATATGCTCATTTGGTCTCATAGGCCTTCTTTCACTAAACGAAGCACACGCTGCCAGCCCTGATTTAGACCCCAGCATTTACAGTTTAAGTCAAGAAGGGCCATCCATACCGTTGGACTCAGGCTCAAAGCAAGTCATCAAAACATTGCAACGCAAAACCTTCCTGAAACTGAAGCGGTGGGAAGTCTCACCCCATGTTGCATTTGTCACCAACGACCCTTTCCTCAACCGCTATATTATCGGAACAGGTATTGGCTATAATCTAACTGAAGTCTTCGCTGTTGAAGCGATGCTGGATTATTCTCCAGACTTGGGTCAAGCCGACTGGAAACCCCTCACCAAACAACTGGTTGAGGAAAACTCAGTTTCTCCTGACATTTCGAAATTGACCGCTTTCGGAGAATTCGCATTTGTCTTCTCTCCCATTTACGGAAAAGCTGCTGTACTCGGTCGCAAAGTCATTAACTTTGATGTGTACGGTAAGTTCGGAGCAGGTATCACACAAACCGCTGACGACCTGACTGCACTTGATGCAGAGGGAGATCCTCGAGCACAATCTACACAATTTCAATGGCACCCCACCACCAACTTCGGGGGCGGTGTTCGTGTCATCTTTAATCAAAATATCGCTGCGCGTGTCGAAGGCCGCTCAATGATGTACATCGAAACTGTTAATGCAACCACTCTGGAAATGAAGAGCAACTTTTTATTGCAATTCAGTGCCAGCTTCTTCTTCCCAACGATTAAACGATAGAGGTGCAGACCATGAAATCATTTTGCGTGAAAACCCTTGTTGGTCTATCGGCACTGAGCATCGGCTTCAGTTCAAATGCCTATGCGGGTATTACCTGTGAAGAAATCATGAACCTTGTGGGTTACAACATTGCCCCAACCGTGATTATTGACACCATGAAGAACTCTGGCTCTACATTTACCGCTGCCGACATCCAGTGTCTTAAGGACAAAGGTGCACCAGCGGATGTATTGGCACAAGCTCAATCCATGAGTTCTGTCCAAGCCGCCCCAGCGGCCATACCCATTGCCCCTGAGCCCGTTCGTCCAAGCATAGAAGCAGATGAAGACATGATGGGTGGCAGCCAGAGCGGACAATTGCAAGACAGGGGTGAAACTGGAGATGACCCACAAGACATCAAACAGGCCATCAAACTCTTGAGGGCGAAAAAGCCACTGACGGCGTCTTTTCAGTTGTATGACATGCTGGCAAATCAACGGTTTCCAGCACACGAAACCAAAATCCAGTTCTACCTTGCAAGCGCATTGTATGAGCTCGAAATGTACCATACTGCCCAGCATTACTATCTGAAAGTCATCAAAAAAGGGCCCAAAAACCCTTACTTTAACTATGCGCTTCCCAAATTGGTGGTCATCGCAAAATTCACCGGCGACGATTATGAACTCCGAAGAATAGCTCAAAAACTACCTCCAGAGTTTTACCCCAGCAAAGCGTCTAGTTATTTGTTTTATCTAAAAGGTGCTGCACACTTCGAAAAGGGTGAATTCAGCGAAGCCCTCGAAGCCCTATCAAGGGTGGACACCAACAGCAGCATCGATCTGAAGTCACGCTACATTGAAGGTGTGGTTTACAACAAAACAGACAACTTAAAATCAGCTGTTCGAGCATTCCGAGATGTATACACTCAGGACCCTGGAGACACCTCAGCTCAGCGTGAACTTGCAGCGGTAACAAAATTAAAAGACCTTGCATTAATCAATGTGGCTTCTGTTTATTACGGTATCAAGCAGTACGATGAGGCCACAAAGTATTTTGAAAAAGTTGATCGTCGCTCGGACTATTGGCCTGAGTCCCTCTTCAGAGACGCATGGGCTCATTTACACCGTGGAGACTACAATGTCACACTGGGCAAAGCATTAACCATCGACAGTCCTTTCTATGCAGAAGAAGAATACATACCAGAAATTCAAGTCTTGAAATCTCTCACTTATTTCCAATTGTGTGAATGGGACCGTGTCGAAAAGATCATCAAGGGGTTTCAAAATACCTACGAACCCATTCGTGATGAAATCTCAGTGTACATAGACGATTACACCGCCCCAAAATACAAAGGCCAAGAGATGATACAGTTGCCAATTGATGCTGCACTTGCAGATCAGGCATGGCTGTACTACTTCGGTGAAGATACCACGGGTGATACTTCTCTTCCACAGGCGTTCTTTCGTCGAACACTCCGCAACCAAGAACTGGGTGGCCTCGTACGCCACATGGACCTTATGAATCAAGAAGTCAATTTGATTGACTCTCAGAAGCAACAATGGAAAGACGCACTTGGTGTCGAGCTTAAGCGCATAATTGAAAACAATTCGACTCTTTACCAGAAGCGTGCAGGCCGGATCTTCTTTGAAGAGATACAGAACCAACGCTATCTGCTCGATGACCTACTCAGCCAAGCTGCAACTATTGAAATCGAGTTGTTGGAAGCACAGCGTGCGGAATACGAGTTCAGAGCACAGAACCTGAATGCTCTGAGTGATCAAAGCAAGTTTGCCATTGACTTTGCCACCTCCCCCGACTTTATTTACTGGCCGTTCAACGGTGAGTTTTGGCAAGACGAACTTGGATATTACAACTACACAGAGCAGGGTTCCTGCAAATAGCACATCCACACACCCCACATTACGACATGCGTAAGAGGATTCTATGACAAAAATACGCGGTTTAATCCAAACCCTTCTGTTGACCAGCATGATGACAGGACTGTCCACAGCTCATGCAGAAGAAGAAAGAGACAAGCGAGAAGAGCGCCGTGCACTCAAGATGTCTGATATGGACCAAGTCGATATGGCCCAGCAGTACAGAGAAGAAGCGCGAGCCAAGAACCTAGAACTCATTGAAAAGTACGAGCAAACTCTTCGCTCAGGTCAAATTCGTGGCGAGCAAAAAGCCACAGTGATGTTCCGATTGGCTGAACGCTACTTTGATGAAGGGCGCTATCATTACTTTAAAGAAATGGAATCCTTTCAGGCCAAGTATGATGAATGCTTTAATACTCCGGGCTGTAACCTAGAAAAGATGGTTGCCGACAACAGCGAGTCAACCAAATGGCAAGAACAGTCCATTCGTTTGTACGAGCAGATTCTGACCTCTTATCCAAATTACACACGCGCAGACGAAGTTCTTTTCTATCTCGGAACTGCACTTCTTGAGATAAAGAAGCCAGATCAAGCGGTTCGTCAGTTCATGCGTTTGACAAAAAACTACTCTCAGTCAACTTATCTTCCGTCAGCCTATATTGCGATTGGTGAATACTGGTTTGAGCGCAACGACGCATACAAAGCACTTCAGCAATATCAGAAGGCCACACGGTTCAAGAACTCTCCCAAATACGGATTCGCCACTTACAAACTTGCGTGGTGCTACTATAATGTCAACGAATACGACAAAGCAATCGACACCATGAAGTCGGTTGTGTCTTATTCTCAAGCAGCAGCACAGGGTGGAGACAAGAACAAACTCACACTCTACGATGAAGCTCTTAAAGATCTCGTTCGCTTCTTTGCGGATGCAGGTGAAATGAACGAAGCTTATGACTACTTCAGTCGTCTTGGAAAGAAAGAGCTTATTTACAAAATGCTGAAACGGCTCGGACGCATGTACTTTGAGCAAGGGAAGTTTGAGCAAGCCATTGAAACCTACCGGCGGCTTATCACAGAAGAGCCTCAGTCACCAGCGGCGCCTGACTATCAGAATGAAATCATTCAAGCGTACCGCAGAATGGGCGCCAAAGATCAAGTGCTTTCTGAAATTGATCGCTTGCTCAGAGACTATGGAAAAAGCTCATCTTGGGCTCGAGCCAACTCCGCTGATCAAGATGCTGTCAATGAAGCCGCTCGATATGTTGAAAAGGCCTTGCGAGAAGTGGCTCTAGGGTATCACCAAGAAGCTCGAAAACTCGGTACTGGCCGACAAGCGAAAGAAACCTATATCCTTGCGGAAAAAGCCTACCGTAAATATGTGGTGGAGTTCCCAAGTGGCAAGTATACTTATGACATGCGATTCTCATTTGGTGAGATTCTGTGGGAACTTAAGAACTACCCCGAGGCTTATGAGCAATACCTTGCGGTTGTAAAGATTGACCCTCAAGGAAAGCATTCAAAACAATGTGCCGAAGACGCCATATTTGCGGCCATTGAGCTTGTTAAGATTGAAGAAAAAGAAGGAAAAGTTCAGAAACGCAAGGGTTCAACAGACATCGAACCCAAAGAGCTTTCTGACTGGGAACAAAAACTTTTGTCTGCAATGGACAGCTTCACAGCAACCTATCCAGACTCAAAGGACACCACCAAATGGCTATATGAATCTGGTGAACTTCTCTTTTCGAAGAACCTTCTTGACAAAGCCTCAGAACGGTACCAAACCGTTATCGCTCGAGAACCTCGTTCTAAGCAAGCCAAGAACTCCGCCAAAGGCATTGTGGATGCGCTTGCATTCCGTGCCAATGCAAAGACGGAAACCAAAGAATATGAATTGGCATTGAAAGACTGGAAAGCCCTTCAATCCACTGCAAACTCATTCAACAATCAGGAAGGTCTTGGTAATGCCGCCTTCAAGAAGGAAATGTTTGAGTACTATGAAATTGCCTCCGCCAAGTTGGTTGAGGTGACATTTGAATCTTCGTCCAAAGGAGATTCAGATAAGATCACAGCAGCCAATGGGTATACTGAGTTTGCAAAGACTTTCCCTGCGTCGAAGAAAGCGGATGTGGCTCTTAATCTTGCCGCAATCTATTATTACGAAACCAACCGTTTGGCTGATTCAATGGACACACGGGCGACTTTGATTGCCACTTATCCGAAGTCTAAGTTTTACTCTGAGCACATTGCCAGACTTGGTTATGCGCATGAAACAATCGCAGACTATCCAAATGCCATCATATGGTATGAACGACTGTTTAACGAAGACAAGGATCACGAGTTTGCGAAAGACGCCATGTACACTGCAATTGTCCTTCATGATAGAATGGGTGAATACGATGCAGCAATTGGTGGTATTGAACAGTTCATGAAGACCTATCCAGGTGATGAGCGCGTGAAAGACATGCCACTATACATCGCTCGGATTCACAAAAAATCTGGGGATTTAGATAAAGCAGGGAAAGCATACTACACCTTCTTTGCTGAGTCTCCCAAAAGCGCTACCGAAGAGCAGCGTATTTACGCCCGACTTCAATATGGAAAACTTTTGAAAGAACAGGGAGTCGATAGCGACCGATTGCTCAAATATTGGAAAACCACAATGGCTGCGATCGAAAGAGCCCAAGCTAAGAAACAGGTAGAGCCCTCTCCTCAGCTTCAATCTTGGATCGCAGAGATTCGGTTTGACCAAGCCATGCAAGACTCAAAGTCCTACACCAACTATAAAATTAAGGGCCCCAAAGGGCGTCCAACCCAGTACAGTACGATGCAAACTGTAAAGAAACAAGTCGCAAATAAGACGCAAGGCTTTCAGGATACTGAAAAGCGCTTTACAGATGTGGTTGAACTCAAAGGGGGTGTTTGGACAATTGCGGCCATCGTTGAAATCGGTAAAGCCGCAGACAACTATGCAGACAGTATTTACAACTCTTATGTCCCCTATTGGTTCGACCAAGACCAGACGGACATGTGGAAAATGCGATTGGAAGACCAAGCTTATGTTTACAACGAACGCGCCGTTGAATACTATCAGCTTGCTCTGCAAAAGGCGTACGAAAGCAACATCTACAATGATTACACTGCATACGCCGTTCGTCGGCTGGGTGAACTTCGTCCAAATGACTACCCAGAGTTTGCTGAGATTGTTCCAGAGAACACTTTCCTTGTTAATGCGGACTCAAAACCCAGAACCTACATCGAATCAGCCAACGACTAAGGGACATCATCATGCTTTCAACATTGACACTTTCATTTGCCCTTTCGCTATTGATCGGCTGTGGTCCGAAAAGAGCTGAAATGACAGACAATCCCCGTCAAGAATTCGTGACTGGGGTATCAATTCTTCGCACCGCTGATCGCAAAACAGGCGCAGTTGATTATGAAGCTGCCTACGAACGGTTTTGGAAGGCATCTGAGCTCGATCCAAACTTTCATCAGGCACATTACAATGCGGGATGGGCAGCTGAGAAAATCTCTCGATTTGCAGACGCTGAGCGCCATTATCGCAATGCATATGATATTCAACAGAGCACAGATTACCTTTTGGCACTTGCAGATACCTTGACCAAAAACGACAAGAGTGCTGAGTCTGTCGAATTGTATACGAGCTATTTGAGCAACAATGAAGACAAGTCCATACGCTACAAACTCATTGAAGCCATGACTGCAGCCAATCAATACGACGATGCCATTAAGCAAGTTCAGCAAATCCTTCTAACAGAACCAAAAGACATCAAAGCCTATCAGCTGCTTTCGAGAGTCTACTTTGTACAAGACATGTTTGACATGAGTTTACTGTGCGCTGAAAAGGCAAATGAGTTTGCTGAAGGTGACCCAGGTATTTCAAACAACATGGGGGTCACTTATCTTGCGATGGAAGATGACACCACAGCATTGGTCACCTTCAAAGAAATCGTCGAAAAAAATCCAGACCATTTGTCTGCAAATCTCAACTTAGGCTACATCGCACTCAACTCTGGAGATTT
>JAYYJC010000092.1:0-12232 GCA_036146655.1 Myxococcota bacterium
AACAAAAATGGGGCAATATCGGATATTGTGCTCAGCCAATTGCATTCGGTGGGTGTGGAACGCAAGATGTTTCTGCTGAAGTGATTGCCCTTATCCAAGGCAATAAAAAAGCAATGCGGGCGCTTGAATAACATTAATACCGCATCATTAGCTGAAACCGAACGACAGGCCATTTACGATCAGGAAACCATTGCATTGACAGTTGCTCTTCCAGACAATGTTTTGGCTGGTATTGAGATATACCAATGCCAATACTTTGCCACAATTTTGACTGCGGAAAGTAAACAGCTGAAGGTCGAATGGTTGTCTTTTGATTCGGTAAAGTCATCAGGCTTTGACCAACAATTGCCAAAGTACCGTCCCACCAGTAAACGGCTGGTTGAATTACTGCATGATTAAGTACCAACCAATACCGTTCGGGTCTCATCCCCAAATAGAGCGGTAATCGACCAAAGGCTGAGCCTTCAACCTGATAGTTTGTACGATCATCAATCGCCACACTCGCTCGCAACCAACCAATCGATTGCTGGCCATTCAACAAGTCCTGTTGAGCTTCAGCAAACACCCCCTCAGAATCCATTCGAGCGCCATATCTCCCAAGCAATCTGAATTGTTTTATATCAGCGTAACCAAATCCTCCAAAACGGACTTGAGGTTCTATTTCAGATACTGCTTGAGAGTATTGTCCACTTAAGTAAGCTGATCCATATACAAATCTTCCATCTTTACCCAAACCAATTCGGCCAGAAGCAAGTGGTGATTCGACTTCACCCAACGGTAAACCGATCATTCCATAGCTGTAAACCGGCCCAAAAAGTGCACTGTCTTCGTACAATACAGTTGGAGGTGGTAGCTGTTCTTGCCCGAGCGATACTTGTTGCACTTGCAATCGAAAAGGGGCGGCAGACATCCACAACCTTTGATCAATAAATGTCTGCTGTCGGGCAAGATAGGTTGTTCCATATTCTGAAAGATAGTCATTATCACTTACGAGCTGGGTACTTACACCTGATTTTAACCAGCCCCTATTGTCTCGTTCAACCATAGAAAAAGCACCTCTTAATGTCTGAGAATCCTCATGATACCCAAGATGGAGTTGAGGCGTAAATGACAGTTCTGTCATCTCTACCGGTTGGTTGTATTGAACAGAAGGACCAAGAATACTGCGATATTCAATCCAGCCTGTTCCGCCATCTACGCCATTGAAGCCTTGCCGAACCCAAGGACCTTCCTCCCAACTCAATTGCGGAAGTCTTGGGGGTGTCCCATCCGCTGAAAACTTTTTTATCGGTATTGGCACAGACCATTTATTCGCCTCTAGCTTAGGTTCGCTTAACCAAATCCAATCTTCATTTAGAGCCCCCACTTTAGCGGAGATTGACCATTTTCCACAGTCACATGGCCAAAGAGTGGGATTAATAAGTTGAAGACTTTGATTTTTAATGGCCAATTCATTGGCGTAGATATTTAGGCTCGATTGAATTTTAGCTTCATTTAGCCACAGTAAATCATTGGATTTGAGCAGTCCGTCTGTAAATTGAATGTTTCCTAAAGGATGTTCAAGGCGAGCTTGATGCAATTGAAACTGACCTTCCTCGACATCGTAACATGCGAAACGAGCATAAATTGAAATACTGTTTTGAGTTACCGTTACTTCATCCCATGCACATATGACTTTGGGCTCAGCATTGACATTGTTCGCATGAAATTCAAATGGTTGAGCGATGGCTGCCGACACAAGAAGGTTCATCTTGCCTTGTAAATCGCTCTGAGTGCCCCAACGAGAAATATGGAACCCGCCACAACCAGTTCATCTTTTTCTTCATCCACATAATCAAAGATGGATTCAACAGGTCCAGCGGAAAATACCGGTCTGTCTAGACCTGAAATTGATTTGGCCACATCTCCAGCGCTCATGGCTCTCGGGTGGGCACAATGAGTGGTTAAGATACGATCAAAATAAGGCTGTAAAGATACGGCGACCGCACGGATGTCTTTATCGTCACTTGCGCCAAGTAAAAGAGTTCTGGGTTTTATTCTCGGACATTCTTTAAGGTATGCTCCAAGGGTATATGCCCCATCAACATTATGGGCACAGTCCAGCAAAATATTTTCGCTTAACCATTCAATTCGACCAGGATGCTGAGCGTCCAAGACACCTTGCCGAATAAGCCGTGAAGGCAATTGAATCGTAGGTACGAGTAACAGCGCCATAATGGCGAGAGCAGCATTTGACCCTTGGTGGAGACCCTTTAAGCCCAAAGTCAGATTTTCGATGACTCGTTCGCCCCAAATAAAGTGCCAAGTGTTGTCTTCATTGGGGTGCATATAAAAGTCTGTACCCAAAACATAAAGTGGAGCATTCTTTTCGTGGGCAATCATACGAACAATTCTCATTGCTTCTTGTGGAAGTTGGCCAACCACAACAGGTACACCCTCACGAATGATTCCTGACTTTTCACTGGCAATGCTTGCCAAATCATCTCCAAGAACATCCATGTGGTCAAAGCCAATGCTTGTAATGACAGACACCACTGAATTGACAACATTGGTGGAGTCCAATCGGCCACCCAGTCCAACCTCAATGACATTGATCGGCAATTTTAGATCATTAAAATGACAAAGAGCTGCCGCCGTCATTAGTTCAAAAAATGTTAGTGGAAGTTCTTCACCGTCTACTTGTTCTCCTGCCCAATCCGTAGCGGCTTTTAGAATCGAATGAAGTTTCTCTGAAAGCACATCATCCGAGATTTGAGATTGGTTTACCATTATCCGTTCATTGACTTCGATTAAATGAGGAGAAGTGTAGCAGCCGGAAAGGATATTTGCTTGCTTTAAGATTTGAGAGGCAAAAGCAGATGTACTGCCTTTACCATTTGTGCCCGCAATGTGTATGGCAGGAGTATGTAAACAGTCTGCTTGATAACTCTCTAAGAAGGCTCGAAATTTTTCGTGTCCCAATCGAATTCCTGCTTGTGCAGCTGCCGTTAATATTTGGTGCGTACGCATCTCGAACCGAATTGCAAGAGGACATGAAAGAGATATGGTAGATAAATAACGAGAAATAACACAAATTTCCACCCTTCCAAATGTCAACATACACTAAATCAAGCGCTTTCCGGAGCACCATAGGCATCACTTTTTTGTTGGGCTGTTCTGATTACAGCATCAGCAAGCAGCTACTTGCTGAAGAAGGCCATCCCCCATATCAAGACAGTGTCATTACTGACGCAAATGGCTTTCACCCTGAAGGTGCTTGTGAAATGGAAGGCCCTCCAGCCATTAATATTCAAGTCAATGAAAGCTGTAGCATTGAGCCTGAGTCTGGCATTTTAGACGCCATTATTGAGTGGGAAGTGTCTACATTCGCCGACTTCCCTGAATACAATCAAGTGGTGATGTCTCCAGTCATTGGTCAATTAACGGACGACAATGGCGATGGCTACATCGACTGGCGCGACACACCTGATATTGTCATTATCACCGATGACAACGGTGCCGCAGCCGACAGACACGGTGTCTTAAGAGTTATCAACGGCTTTGGGACAGTGGAGCGTTCAATTGCTCAAATATTGGACGGAGGCTCTCAGATTTACCCATACCGCTATGGGGGCGCTGCCCTCGGTGACATTGACAGAGATGGTGAACCCGATATTGTTTTCGTCGCTGAAGCCATCTTACCGTTACCACCCCCAGATTCGGCCACGCCAATAGAAGATACCGCTGAAATTCCTGACACATCTTCGCCGGATTCAGGCTATGTCCCACCAAATGACGATAGTTCTGACAACCCTATTCTTCCTCCACCCCCTAACAATGGGAACAATGGGAACAATGGGAACAATGGGAACAATGGGCCAAACAATGGACCTGACCCCAATGGCGGAACGGATCTTGGCCCCGGTGAATGTTTTCTTGCTGCCATATCACCAGCGGGTGTACTGAAGTGGTTGTCAGAACCCATGGGGGTCGCATGTGGAGGTCACGCTCCTGCAATTGCAGATCTGGAAGGCGATGGTGAAGTTGAAGTCGTGGTTGGTCCACTTATATTTAGAGGTGCCAATGGGGCCCTTCGATTTCAAGGTAGCGGAGACAGTGGACGATATATGGCATATGCAGAGATGGGGTTCAACTCCATTATTGTTGACCTTGACGGCGATGGGAACCAAGAAATTATTGCAGGTCGTTCCGTCTATAACTTTTATGGTCAAGAGGTCTGCAAAGGCGATGGAACACAAGACGGTTTTACAGCAGCTGCCGATCTTGACCTTGATGGACAAGGTGAATTTATCGTGGTTGGAAACCAAACCGCCACCATATATGATACAGATTGCAGTATTTTGAAGGCATGGGCTCTTCAAGGTGGTGGGACTGGAGGTCCACCTACAATTGCAGATTATGACGGTGACCGAGCTCCAGAAATAGGTCTTGTTGATGCGGCTACTTACACAGTTTACGAACCTGATGGTTCAGTATTGTGGTCGGCACCAGTCACGGACATGTCATCTCATGCAACTGGGTCATTGGTTTTTGATTTTGAAGGTGATGGCTTACCCGAAGTCGTCTATGCTGACGAATTGTCTCTCTGGGTTTTTGATGGACAGTGTGGAACAGTTCGTCTTCAAGATGCCGCACATAACTCAAGAACGCTTCATGAATATCCGACCGTTGCTGAGATTGATGGTGATGGTTCGGCCGAAATCATCGTAATTAACGGGGGTTCACATTACAACGAACCCACCACAGGGATTTTTGTTATCGGCTCTGAAAGCAATGGGTGGCAAAGAGGGCGCCAAGTCTGGAATCAACATGCGTACAACATTGTAAACATTAATGAAGACCTATCAATTCCTGTAAACCCTATGAAGAATTGGCCAACCTACAATAATTTTAGATCTGGTGATTTAAACCCCCTTTCTGGCGCAGCCTCTGCCGATGCGATTCCAATTGCAGATCCTTGTTTTATGGAGTGCTATTTGGACAAGATTTATTTACATCTTCGGATTGGCAACACTGGCGCCGCAGCACTGCGCTACGGTATACCCATCTCAGTTTACGCTCAAGATGGTACAGAACGCACATTACTCGGGACCTATCTTTCAGAAGAAATACTTGAGCCTGGTTACAGTACATCAAACCTCCTTTTGGCATTAGATCCCAATGATGTTCCGAATGGTGAGCTGGTTGTGATTGTAGACGAGCCGGATTATGTGACAGAGTGTACTGAAGACAACAATACGATTGTCCTTACAGACATTGCTTGTCCTGAGTAAATTACACTCCCTCCACTCAACCATGACCACCTTTCCGATCCATACTGTATGTGTCGTTGCACCTTCGGGTCAATTCTCTTCTACCCGCTTGGCACAAAGCACTGACCTTCTTCACAAATGGGGTTTCAAAACAATCGAAACACCCCACTTGCACTCTGGCCATTTGTTTATGGCTGGAAAGGACACAGAACGCCGTTCGGATTTAGTGTGGGCCGCAAATCATCCTGAAGTGGATTTCATTTGGTTCGCAAGGGGTGGTTATGGCACGGTACATACCCTTTCTGCAATGGATTGGTCTGAAGTAAAACAACCCATCCTTGGCTATTCTGACGCCACAGCTCTCCTCATTCATCTGTATCAAAGTGGTGGTACAGCCATACATGGACCGGTGCTTCATGCACTCAGCGATCATGACACGGATCAATCTCGTCAAGCCGTACAAAATTACCTCAATTCTGGCACATTGCCACCGATTAGCGGAGATTGGCTATGGGGGCCAAAAGCACCAGTTAAGGGCCCAGTAACTGGGGGTAATTTATGTGTTTTGTCGACTCTTTGTGGAACCAAGTTTTCAATGCGTGCCAATGGACACATTGTTCTGCTAGAAGAAATAGCAGAACCTGCCTACAAGATACATCGCATGTTGTCTCAACTTCGATTTTCTGGTGCATTTGATGGTGCATTGGGAATCGCATTTGGTGAACTCACTCACTGCCAAGTACCCTCAGATGCGCCTTGGACCATGCATGATGTCATTATTGATGCATTAAAACCTTTGGGTATTCCCATCTATACCAATCTTCCTTTTGGTCATGGCGGGCTGAATCTACTTTGGCAATATGGACAACCCATTTCTTTGGGGCACTAGTATGTGGGATTCCTTAGCGTTGATTCTTGATAATGCAATTGAATCACAGACGGTTCCTGGCCTTGGACTTTCCATCAAAATCGGTGAAGATACATTATTTTCCAAGGTGTTGGGATATGCTCAAATTACGCCAACACCCAATCAAATCAAAGAAGATACATTATGGGACTTGGCTTCATTAACAAAGGTCCTGTGTACAGCTCCATTGATGCTGGCACTTCATGACAAAAGTCAAATTGATCTGTTTAAACCTCTGCCCGAGTACAACCATGCTTTTTCTCCAGCAGATCTTCTAAGCCACAGCAGTGGCCTTCCGGCTTGGAAGGCATTTTAGGCACCCTATCTCCTTTCACAATCTCATTGGAAAGATGCAAGATACCGAGAATCCATTGAAAAAGTGGCAGAACAAACACTTCAAATGAATCAATCGGGCACGAGTCACCGTTACTCCGATATTGGTTACATTATTTTGGGTAAGCTCATCACAACTGTCACAGGACTAAGTCTTGACCAAGCATGGCTAAAATACCTACCAGAATCTGCAACGAATGGATTGACTTGGGGAGCTTTAAATGCCCATTCTGTTGCATCCACAGAACAATGTCCGCTAAGAGGCCGGGTTATTTGTGGTGATGTACATGACTTGAATGCAGCCGCTATGGGAGGTGTCGCACCTCATGCTGGTCTTTTTGGTTCATTGTCAGCCACTGCTCGGGCAGCGCATTGGCCATTAGATGTACTGCATGGCCGCTCAAAATACATTAAAGCACAATCACTTAATACATTCTGGAACACAAAAGGATCAGGAAGCCATCTTCTCGGTTGGGATACACCATCAGGGCCCAATTCGTCTGCTTCAGAAAGATGGCCAAGTACTGGTGTTGGACACCTTGCATTTACGGGATGCAGCATTTGGATGATTCCTGAGAAGGATTTGAGCGTAACTTTTGTCAGCAATCGCATTCATCCAAACGCTTATGGCGGAGTAATGGGCGGTTTTCAAAATCCCAAGTACATTGCTTTTCGTGCATTGAGACAAGAAATTCATCGAGAAATTATGAAAATCTTGGCCTGAGACATTTAAATCTCATTCCGTTCTAGTGACAAAATGTTACATTTCAAACTATGTGGTTCTTTCTTCTTTCATGCTGGGCGCCTGAGGTAGCCCCACCAGCTCCGTCGCAGTCCCCAAGTGAACCTTTTGTCACTGAAAAACCACCTGCTGAATTTTTAATTAATTCGGATGAAAATGAGCCTCCCTCACCCAAAGACAGTGCCGACAAAACGGAATTCGCAATCGCTCAAGATGGACAAGACAATCTAAAGTCGCCACTTTTAAAGGACAGTGCGGCTGTAGAGGGCCTTCAAAATACACATGAAATGAATAATTCTAGTCATATGGATACTGAAGAACCATTAGAAGAGAATGAAGCACAAGCGAGCACTCCAACTCCTCCTTTTACCACTTGGACAACCGCAAACGACTTAAGTTTACATGGACCTCGTGGTGGTTTTATTCTTTCAATCAAACGGAAGGGCGTCAGAATTGAAGTCTTGTCTATTGTTGAGGATTGGGCGCATGTCATTTGCTCCGGTTGTGCACCACCCACTCAAAATCAAGCAGGTTGGGTTCCCGCAAGCAAAATACAGCATCCAGACGAAATTGGTCGGGATACCCCTTTGGGTCTTATTTTACAGTACAGACGAGACTGGGCAAAAGCGGAAGACATTCCCGATGGCATTGAACCTATCGACTTGTGTATGCTTGTGGATGCTGGCTTTGAAACGGATTCTGAATTTGTTGAATGGCAGTATAATGATGGACAGATTATTCTTGATCTAAGCCAACCTGACTCCGCCCCTCAAATTACGCCTCCGTTAAAGCATCAAGAAATTGGTTGGAGATGTGCTATTGAACGAGGCGTTACCGGAAACCCAATATGACAAGACGCCTGTTGTACTCAATTGAAAGCAATTCACAAATGCTTGATGGTGGGGCAATGTTCGGAAATGCCCCTCGTTCCCTCTGGGAAAACTGGGTCAAGCCTGACAAACAAAATAGAATACCACTCAAATGCCGTTGCCTGCTTATCAAAGATGGGAACAAGAGAATCCTCTTAGAAACAGGAATTGGAGCCTTCTTTTCTCCAAAATACAAATCCAGATACGGCGTTCAGGAAAATGAACACATGCTCCTGAAAAACTTAGAAAAAATGGGACTAAGTCACACAGACATTGATGTGGTTGTTTTGTCTCATCTTCACTTCGATCATGCAGGTGGAATGCTAAGCGCTTGGAAGAAAGGTCAACAACATGAACTCTTGTTTCCAAATGCAATCTATGTTGTGTCACAGAGTGCATATGATCGAGCCTTAAGTCCGCATTACCGTGACAAAGCCAGTTTCATTCCTGAACTTCAGAGTTTGCTTATACAGAGTAAACGCCTTGAACTTGTTAGTGGTGCAGAGTCACAAGCGCTTGGTCCTAGCTATCGGTTGCGCTACAGTGATGGCCATACGCCTGGTCTTCTGCTCACCGAGATACCCTCCTCACAAGGACCCATACTCTTTGCCTCCGATCTTATACCAGGGCGTGCGTGGGTTCATCGATCAATCACCATGGGGTATGACCGATTTCCAGAGCTATTAATCGATGAAAAAATGAATGTGCTTAATGAACTGGTTCAGAACAATGGCCGTTTGTTTTTTACTCATGACATGGACACTGCGATGGCACGAATCACAAAAGATGAACATGGCCGATTTGGAAGTACCCATAACCAACCATTACTTCAAGCATTCGAAATATAAATTGCCAATCGACACTTCACAAATCAATCAACGGCTTCTACCCCTTCTTTACCGTGAAGTTCTTCTAGATCACAGAAGCATTTGTCAGTTTTTCGATGATCATCACATTGTTTATGTTCATCCTGACATACAAGTGAGACCCTCTAGTCATCACCTGAAAGCCAGCGCAGAATGGCTCATAAAAAGAGCAGCACGTCGAGCTTTGCTCATTGGGGCTGCAGGAGGTTCATTGGGATATGCTGGCATCCCGTTTGAGCAAGCGTCATATGGTCTTCATATGCTACGATTGGGCCAAAGGTTGATGGCCCTGTATGGGCAAGATCCTCAGAGTGAACACAACGAACAGGTTCTTCTGAAAGCTTTATCCAAGGTTTTTCATTTTGAGCTTCAAAGTTATCATCTCCCTAAAGAGTTGAATGAACTAAAATATTTTATTGATCAAATCAAAGAACCACATCTCATTTCAAGTCCAAAGACAACCAAATTTCTTTTAAAAACCGCTGGGCGCTTTCTCTTATCGCGTCACTTTAAGCGTTTGGTTCCCACAATTGGCGTGACATTCGGTGCCATCGAGTCAAATCGTGCGTTATACAATCATGGGAACCAACTTCATGAAATTATCTTCAAAGAACTGAGGCCTCGCTTCTCAAGTGAACAAGCTGAAGTGGCCATTGAAATCAATCGGACCTAGACCATGTCGACACCATCATCCCTTTCATTTTACGCTAAATCTCTTATCAATCCGAAAGCCATTAAGGTTGGAACGGATGCACCGCCATTGTCCCTGACAGCATCAGAAGGTACTTGGGTGCGAACTGCAGACTGTAAGGGTCAAATACACATTGTTCTATTATTTTTCAGAACCATGAACAGAGACGAAATCGATGCTTGGCTTAGAGAGTACAGTCAATTGTTTGAGTCATTCGAAGAACTCGACTGTTCTATTTTCGGTATCAATACATCTCGAACTGACAAGCTGAGAGGCTATCAAACCGAGCTTGGTCTGTCATTCCATCTTCTGTATGACCCATTCGCCTTGGACTCTCGCCAATTTGGTTTCTCTGGAAGACGGCCATTCATTCGCAATGGTGCTGTCTTGATAAATAAATCCGGTGAAATCGCATTCTCAGAGAGAGGCCTCCCTTCAGCCCATGCCTTACTTGAACTCGTTGCGAAATTAGAAGGTAAAGAAATTCGCCAAGAATCGCCCGCATCCAGTATGGATGCTGGTGCACCTGTGAGAAACCCAGGTCAGCGTCCAAATGAAGTCCGTTTTTTGAGCACAGAAGAAACATTGAGTAAACTCCAAGACAATGACAACCCACATTTACTCGTCGATGTCAGGACCACGCCTGAATATGAGGCGGACCATGTACCTGGCGTTATTCACATTCCTGTCGATGAAATTCATCATCGTTACCGAGATTTGGAACAAAACAACCAACTTATCTTCATCTGTCAAGCAGGTGGAAGAGCTTATTCGGCGGCCGAGTTTATGAGTTCCATCGGAAGCACTGAAATCTATGTGGTAGAAGGTGGAATGTCCGCTTGGTCGGGTCCCAGAAAGACTGGTGGCAAAAGCGAATAATTGCTTGTAGGGAACAGCAAGAGCGGCTAATGTTTTCTTATCACATTACCCATACTCCCTCTTCTTTCCCCCAAGTGTTCCATGGATCCCGTCACCCAGGTTTTTCTGGCAGTTGTTACTGAAGCTGCGCCCGCTCACAACCTCAGCATGCTTGCGCTTATTACTGACGCAGACATTATTGTACAACTCGTATTGTTCATTCTATTGGGGATGTCTGTGGGGTGCTGGGTCATCATTGTCAACAAGATCAGATTGTTACAGCATGCAGCAGATCGCACTGAGGCTTTCACACAGTTCTTTTACAACGCCCGAAATATTCGTGAAGCCTATGACAGCATCAATCAGTTTAAAGGTTCTCCATTGGCCGACATTTTCCTCAGAGGTTTCACCGATAATGAAAAACTTCGAAAAATAGGAACTGAGAACGCCATTTTAGGCAGTGCTGATTACATCGAACGCTCCTTACGCCGTGTTGTTGCTGACAAACGGACTGAATTAGAGCGATTTACCATTTTCCTTGCTACTACTGGCTCAACTGCCCCTTTCATTGGGTTATTTGGCACCGTTTGGGGGATCCTCAGGGCGTTTCAAAAGATTGGTGCAACCGGTCAAGCCAGTATTCAAACAGTAGGTCCTGATATTGCGCATGCATTGATTGCGACAGCGGTGGGTTTGGCGGCGGCTATTCCAGCTGTCATTGGATTTAATTTTATCAATCGAAAAATTAGAGTCCTTGCTAACGAGATGGAGAACTTTTCTGCTGACTTCATCAACATCATCAAAAGAAGCTATTTAAAGCGATAGTCTATATCGCACTTGGGAGGTGATTTATGGGAATGTCTAGTGGCGATGACAGCGGAGTGATGTCAGAGATAAATGTCACTCCTTTCGTGGATGTAATGCTTGTACTTTTGATAATTTTTATGGTCACTGCCCCCATGATGAACCAAGGACTTGAGGTTGATCTTCCTGATGCTAATGCAAACGCCTTGCCTGCAGATACAGAGGACGACATGTTAACCCTTTCCATTACAGAAAATGGTCAATATTTCATCAACAAAAGAGAAATACTCACTAACGAATTGGAAGCCAAACTGATGGCCATTTCAGAGGCCAACCCAGATCAAGCGGTTTATCTTAAAGCCGATGCCAATGTTCCTTATGAAAAGGTCGCTCAACTCATGGCAGCATGTACGCAGGCTGGTATTACCAAAATCGGGATGGTGACTGAGCCTGGAGTTGATCAGTGAGTGATCTGCAACTTTGGGATTTTGCAACGGCCGGATTTTTGCACTTGGCCATGGGGGTTGGTTTATTGGTTGCAAATGCACTTATGGATAAAACCGCATTTTCACCACCAGAAGTTACCCGTGTGACTGCATTGAGCGCACCCCTCAAACAAATGACAGAAATGCCCAATCGGGCAACTCGAAAAGCCAAAAAACCCAAACCCAAAACGGAAACAAAGCCAGACAAAAAACCGGACCCAAAACCTGAACCGAAAACAAAGCCAGAACCAAAACCGGATGCCATGCCTGCACCAGTTGCGGCGGCAAAAGAAACACCAAAGGAAGTCCCTCCAGAAGACAACTCTGATGAGCGTGAAGCACTACTTAGAGAATTGGAAATGCAAGATCTACTGGAAGATTTTGCAGCACCAGAAGGAGAAGAAGACATTGCGCCCACCTCAGCC
>JAYYJC010000093.1:0-5290 GCA_036146655.1 Myxococcota bacterium
ATCAAAGTGCGGCATTATCCAGTTTGCTTAGCGAAACAGAACAGCGATTAAGCCAAATGGAATTGGAAAGGGAGCAGCTGCTTTCTGACAAAGTACAATTAGAGTCTCAGATTGAAGCCATGGGAAGAAAGCTTTCTGAAAATGTTGAATTGTACGAAGCATATGAAGGGGCACAACGAGACATAAGTGCAATGAGTGAAATGATTGTGCAATTAGAAAGTGATCTTAAAAACGCCTCTCAAGGTCAGCCTCAGGTCGAGCAAGAAGCGTTGAAATATGCCGAAGCGCGCGCAGATGCCCTTGAACGAGAACTCAAGCAGATGCAAGCAAAGCTTAATGCGAGTGGCGGTGGTGAATTTGCTGAAAAAGAAGCCCTTCTAAACAAGATTAGTGAACTTGAACATGCTCAGCGGATTGCGGAGTCAACGAGACGGGACATTATTCAGAAAGCGAAATCCTTGAAAGAAAGGGCCTCGTCAACAATTGAAAATCTAAAGAAAGAATTAGATGATGCCCAAGTCCAAATTGCGCAACTCGAGTCTCGAGTGGGTAAAGATGGGTCCTCCGACGGTAACCTTTCGGACAACGACGACGATTTTGATTGGAATTGGTAAAGCCTTTTTAATGGTATTAAATTGTTTCACCCATCTCTTGCTGGAGGGCAAATGACATTGGTGAACACTGAAAACTTGATTGAACACATTCGAAGTTCGATCATTGGCGATGATGTGGTCATTGAAGGCCCCTATGGTCCCCGCCGTGTCACATATGCGGATTATACTGCTTCAGGTCGATCTCTCGCATTCATCGAGGACTTTATACGAGATGAGGTGATGCCAATGTATGCCAATACACATACAGAGACCTCTGGCACAGGCCTACAAACCACCCATTTTCGTGAAGAAGCCCGAGACATCATCCACAAAGCGTTGGGATGTACCGATGAGGATGTGGTCATTTTTTGTGGTTCAGGCGCTACTGCCGCCATCAATAAGATCGTCGATATTTTGAATATTCGATTGCCATGTGCGTTGGATCAGAAATACAACTTCTTAGCGCAAGTTCCTGCCTCAGAAAGACCCGTGGTATTCATCGGACCTTATGAACACCATTCAAATGAATTGCCTTGGCGGGAAAGTATTGCAGATGTGGTGACCATAGATGAAGATTCAGATGGTCGAATATGTTTAGAACAACTGGAAATGGCGCTTCAGCAGTATGCTGATCGTCCACTTAAGATCGGTTCCTTTTCAGCGGCATCAAATGTTACCGGAATTGGTTCAGATACTGGTCGCATTGCCGTTTTACTCCACAAATACAATGCGTTCTCACTTTGGGACTTTGCTGCGGTTGGGCCGTATGTTCAGATAGAAATGAACATGAATCTTGACTGTGAGGATGGTCACTTGGCCTATAAAGATGCGGTGTTCATTTCCACCCACAAGTTTATTGGAGGACCTGGTACGCCAGGAATACTTGTGGCAAAACGGCATCTCTTTCAAAATGCGGTGCCTTCTTGTCCTGGAGGTGGGACGGTATCCTATGTTAACAGTCAGGAGCATCGGTATCACAGCGACCCGGTCCATCGAGAAGAAGGTGGAACACCTGACATCATTGGAGCCATTCGGGCTGGGTTGGTTTTTCAACTCAAGGAAGCTGTTGGATTTAGTGAGATTCGCCGACGAGAACACGATTTTATCCGCCGTGCTATTGAGCGGTGGTCCGCCAATCCAAACATTCGTATTTTGGGCAATCCTGAAGCTTGGCGCCTAAGCATTGTCTCTTTCATGGTCCGCTACGGGAAGAAGACCATGCATCATAACTTTGTGGTCGCCCTATTGAATGATCTGTTTGGAATTCAAGCGCGTGGTGGATGCTCTTGTGCTGGGCCATATGGACACCGCCTATTAGGCATCGATCTGACCACATCCCATGCTTTTGAAAAGGAAGTCATGAAAGGCTGTGAAGGAATAAAGCCAGGTTGGGCCCGTGTAAACTTTAATTATTTTATTTCTGAAGATACCTTTGACTACATCATTGAGGCCGTCAACATGGTGGCGAATGAGGGTTGGCGTCTGCTGCCTGATTATGAGTTTTGTCCAATGTCGGGACAATGGCGACACAAATTAAAGACCCAACAGTCTGTCATGAAACTTTCAGATATTCGTTATCGTCGAGGTCGCATGAGCTATCCTTCACGCAAATTAACAGCCCCTGAGTGGATTTTACCAGAGTACCTTGAGGCTGCTCGGGCGACTTTTGACGCCGTTTCAGAGAGCCCACGGCCGGAGATTGCTCCCAAACCACAGAGCGAAAGTTTCGAACAACTTCGCTGGTTTCCACTTCCATTTGAAGTTTTATCGGTGTAAATTTAAGCATGCCCTCAAACATGGAAGTCATTGAACAAGCGACTTCACAGTTATCATCTGAAGATCCAATTAGACGCTTGGCTGGTTTCCATGTACTGAGTGTGGCCAATGCTGCAAAAGTATCCGGAATTGAACTGCGTTGGCCATCCCCTCCATTTGATGGAACGCACATTGAATTAGTTGACAATGAGTGGCGCTTCCAACTAAGTTGGACCCTTAAATTTCTGAACGAACGAGCGGAACTCTTTGAAGATGAGCGTCGACAGATAACCATTCCACCCTACCCATTTACAGAAGAGGCTGTGCAAGCTTTTGTGGCACAGATGCGCAAAGCTCTCAATGCACGGTCCATCTTCGCTCGCTTTAAGCGTCCAGCCTCACTCTCTACAGAGGAGGAACTTCTAAGAACACGGTGCATACAAATACTGAGAGGAAACTGGACCACCAGTCAAATTTTGGGTCAGGCCGCTTGGCAGCTTGTCTGTGTGCCGCGTGGACAGTATTTGCAGGGAAACGATTCTTCTGTTTTTGAAAATGAACAACCCGCTCATCTCTGCGAAGTGGATTCTTTTTGGATTGGAGGAACACCGGTTACGGAACAATTGTGGTCGGTTGTGATGGGAGAAGACCCCATGCGAGCTTCTGCAGATCATGCCAAGGTGGGTGTATCTTGGCTAGACGCCCTAAAATTTTGCAATGCTTTAAGTCGCCGTTGTGGGCTTGACGAGGTCTATGTGATTCCGAGTACCGAAACACTCAATCCTGAAGATGTGATTTTTGATTATGAGCGAAATGGCTATCGTTTGCCCTCAGAAAAAGAGTGGGAATATGCAGCACGGGGAACGCAAAGGGGCCTTAATCAGATGCCCAAAGGGGTTGATGTAGAGCATATGAGCGATTTCCCACTTTCCGCAAATGACATCTCACCTTCGGCCTTTTCAGGCTCCGAAATCCTTAAAGAGGTGGGTTGGTTCGTTGACAATTCCCGAAATAAACTTCCAATTCAAGCTCAAAAGCGACCAAACTCTTTTGGCCTTTACGACATGAGTGGCAATGTCAGAGAGTGGTGTATGGATGGCTTTGGCCGATACCATGATTGGGACAATTCGAGTGTGGTTCAAGCACATTCTGCTCAAAACCGTGTGTGCCGTGGTGGTGCCTATTCGCTTCGAAGTGAGTTGTGTCGGGTGAGTTCTCGAGTAAGTTTTGGCTTTAATCAGACAAATTCAATTACAGGCTTCCGTGTGGCTCGAACACAATAATGTGCTTTTAGAATTTATGTTGTTCAAAGCAAGCACGCTGACTTTTGCTTGGCCAATGTCCGATTCAGTGATTTCAATGCGATTCGTTACATGCATGCGTTATCCTAAGTCATGAGTATGGATGGTACATGAGACATCAAGACACCCCTGTTGATCGGAAAACCCTAGGTCATCTGTTTGATAATCTTGAACTCCGATTGGCTCGAATGGGCTCAAACCAAAAGTTTGGACCATCCGAGCGTTGGGTTCTCGGGCAGCTTGGTTACGAGAAGGAACGAGAAAAAATCGAGGAACAAGAGCGACTGCACATTCAGATGGTTCGAATATGGGACCGTGCCGTACCAAAGTCTGTCGCCACCAGCAAGCCTTACCCACTCACTCAAGCCGAACTTCTCCAATATCGACAGATGATAGAATACGATCAGAAATGGCGCATAAAATTTAGCCAAATGTTGGCTCAAGCCCAAGCAGCGCATTGGCATGATCCCCCGAAACTCCCAAAATTGTTAATTCCTGAAGATGTTGCATCGAAGTACTTGCCTCAGTTTCAATCGTTGATTGGTGAGAATGATTGGATGGGGCAATGGCATGAATCAGTGAAAAGTTACTGGCATTATGATTTGTTCAGTTCACTCGCATTTACTTCTAAATATTCAGAATTGTTATATTTCCGTGTTTTGGATGTGAACCATGCAGGGTTGCTCTTAAAATTAAAAGCGGAACGGATTGAACTTAGATACCTGATGCATCTTAGTTCTGATGTGGCTGAAGTTCTACTTCGTTTTCGAGGTGAAATAGAATTTAGTGGACTTTTGAGGCTAGATGGTCAAACCGCAATGGTTGTGTCCAAGTCTTCTAATCAATGTTTGAAATTAAATGGATTGGTTCAACTCGATGACAATGTATCTGAGCACCTTTCGAAATTTCAGGGTCGGACCATTTCATTAAATGCCCTGAAGTGGATCCAGCCTGAATCTGCCTTGAAACTCGCTCAATTTGGGGGGGAAAGCCTACATTTGAACGGTCTTGTGGCACTTGAGTGTGAGTCCGCAAAAGCGTTGCTGACATTTGAAGGAAAAGACCTTTCATTGAATGGGTTAAGTCATTTGGAGGTTGGTTTTTTAGAAGCACTGAATCAGCACTCTCGAAAACTTCACATTCAAAAACTAGCGCTCAATGGGGTCGTCAAGCTCAGTGAGGCAGAAGCAAAAGGACTTTGTATGCTGCCATTGACCATTGAGTTGAATGGGCTGAAGTCCATTGCCTACCAGCCCTTAAAATATTTGTTGCGTGGACACTGCCATTGTTCTTTCAATGGATTGCGTCAGGTTAGTTTCGAAGTTTTTGTTGAATTTATGACTCACAAATCACTGAAGAAGGGGCGTGTCTTTGATGTGGTGATTGACCACCAGCAGCATTCATTAAAATTGATGGGGCCATTTCACATTTGTATGCTCGATAAGTCGCCTTCACCAGAACTTATGAGTCGGCTGAATACACTGAAGTGTCAGCTGACATTTGCTGCTGTGACTGATTTGGATATTGACATTGCACAATCGCTTGAGGACTCCAACCTTGTGACGGTGAATTTTCCAAAAATGGAAACTGTCCGACTGGATGTTCTTACACAACTGGCCTTCTTTAGTGGTCGACTAAAGT
>JAYYJC010000094.1:0-3332 GCA_036146655.1 Myxococcota bacterium
GCACAAAAGAAGATTAATCCAAGAGAATTAAGAGCTCTTTCCAATTCATTACAAATTCTTCCTGATATTTTTTCAATTACTGCGGACTTGTCCGGATTTGTTGATCAGCAACCACGATCATTGGGACAAGATATTGCAGAACACATCCAACAGATACTGGTTGAAGAACCACCGACTTCGTTGACTGATGGAAACATTATTGCGAAAGGCAACTCCGATGAACTCGATGAGTTGGTCCTTTTGTCTGAAGAAGGCATTACTGCAATTGCAAAAATGGAGGAAGAACAACGAATAGCAACAGGGATTACAAGCCTTAAGATTAAGTACAACCGTGTTTTTGGCTATTTTCTTGAAGTCACCAATACACATAGAGACAAAGCGCCCAAGGATTGGATAAGAAAACAGACATTATCGAACGCTGAACGGTACATTACGCCAGAGTTGAAAGAGTTTGAAGAAAAGATATTGGGTGCTGGAGAACGCCGGAAAGCGATAGAACATGCAATGTATGTCGAACTTCGAACAGCGGTGGCTGAACAAATAGTCGTGCTTCAAGAGCTGGCCAAAAGAGTTGCTCACATAGATTGTATTTCGTGTCTGGCTGAAGTAGCCGTTCAGTATCGATATGTTCGTCCATCAGTAGACCAGTCAATGAACATGTACATCAAAGAAGCAAGACATCCAGTTATCGAACAAAATATGCCGAGCGGAGAAGCATTTGTACCAAATGATATTGCTTTTACAAATGACAGACGGCTCATCATGCTGACAGGACCAAATATGGCTGGAAAGTCTACAATTATGCGACAAGTAGCACTTATTGCGCTGTTGGCCCAAATTGGTTCATATGTACCAGCCAAAAAAGCTCAGATTGGTTTATTTGATCGAATATTTGTCAGGGTTGGGGCCAGTGATGACCTAACACAGGGAAGATCAACCTTCATGGTGGAGATGTCAGAAACGGCATTTATACTGCACAATGCCACAGAGAGCTCTTTAATTTTACTAGATGAAATAGGAAGAGGGACTTCTACATTTGACGGCCTATCAATTGCATGGGCAGTTGCTGAAGCCGTTCACGATTCAATAACAGCACGGTGTATTTTTGCGACGCATTATCATGAGATGACAGTCCTAACCGCACAAAAACAAAGAATTATAAACATGCATGTTGCCATATCAGAAAGCAAAGGGGATATTGTTTTTTTGAGGACTCTTCAAGAAGGAGCCACAGGAAAATCCTACGGAATACAATGTGCAAAATTAGCCGGTATGCCACGAAATGTGATTAAAAGAGCCAAAGAACTTCTGAAAGATCTTGAGAGATCAGACCCAACAGTTCAAATTGACCAGATGAATCTATTTGACGCCATACTGGAACCAAATGAAAAGAAATCAGAGGGTTTTGATGAGTTCATGTCAATGCTTGATAATCTAGATCCGGATACAATGACACCAAGAGATGCTCTAGACGCATTGTATTCCATCAAAGATTTTAAAAGGCAGCATGGATTGTAAATGGTTTGGTTGATATTTAGTATTTGTGTATTTGCGGCAGATGTAGTCGAACAAGTCAGGCTATTTTCTGGAAATGATCAAGTCCGCATTATGATACATCTTAACGAACCGATAGAACGCATTAATACACAATCCATGCCTGGGGTAGATGGCAATAACCCAAAGGTATATATCAAGTTGAAAGGGCCTAAAATTGATGAACAAACTGGATTCGCAGTTGATCACACATTGGTTAGCCGATTGGTCTTTGCCCCGAGTTTTGATGGTGTTCAGCTCACTGCAAATCTCAAACAAACTGCAGTTGCAAAAGTACATCGACTACGCGATGAACTTATCGTTGTCGACATTAAAAAGAATGAACACACAGTTGATGACAGCCTACCAACATTGGACACACTGGAACGATGGGTCAATCAAGTCGGATTAGTCGAAAAGTCGCAAAAGGTCTCCGAAAAGTTTCGAATTGTTATTGACCCTGGACATGGTGGTGATGCTCATGGAGCAGTTGGCACAACGGGAACCCGAGAAGCGGACATCGCATTAGAGTTGTCAAAACGACTGGGTTATTTCTTCGAAAAGTATGACAATGTTGAAGTCATATACACTCGAGAAGACGATACATTTCTCACACTCTCAGAAAGAACAGCAATAGCAAATAAATCAAACGCAGATGTGTTTATTTCTATCCATGCCAATGCAGCTCCAACATCGGACTTGTGGGGTATTGAAACCTATTCAATGGATACTGCATCAGATGAGGGGGCAGCAAGAGTAGCTGCCCGAGAAAACTCCGTGGCTGAAAAAACAGACGGCACCAAAGATATGCTTTTGGGAACACTTGTCACAACTGGGACTAACTTACTATCTAAAGATCTGGCTGAAAGTGTTCAGATGGGAGTCATATCAGATTTGCAAAGTCAATATGGCAAAGAGAACATCAGAGACTTAGGTGCCAAAACAGCATTATTTTATGTCTTAGTTGCCACTCGAATGCCCGCTATCCTTTTTGAGGCGTCATTTGTTTCAAATCCCGAAGATGAAAGGCGTTTAAGAACTCCACATTTTCAAAATGCCATTGCAAAGTCAATGGCTGAATCGACATATACTTGGCTTGAAAGCCAAGAATAAATCACTGAAACATCATAAAACTTAACATAAATGGTTTTTATGGTTGACATGTCAATACTTTATGGCCTATGAAATTAGAGAGGTCAACATGTCCACTGATATTGAATTATGGCTTTCCCGTTTCATAATGCATTGCCAGATTGAACGGGGTTTATCTGAAAATACGATTGTCACATATAAATTTCACCTGCAGAAGTTTAAGGCAAGAATCAATGAAACTCAATTTTCTTTGCAATCAATTGATTCCATTTGGATGCAAGAATACTCACAATTTCTGTCTAAGTATTTAAACAAGTTTTCTGTGGCGTCTCATTGTGCCGCTGTTCGTCAATTTTATAAGTTTTACTGTTTAGAAAATGACCTAGCAGTCAATCCAGCGGAAGAAGGATTGTCTGGTTTCTCAAAGTTAAGTCTTCCATTGCCACCATCACATTCCGTTAAAGATCTCAATGCTTTAATTTCACAGCCAAACCGCACACAGATGGCAGGCTTAAGAGATGCGGTCATGATGGAAATGGCATGGCTCACTGGATTGCGAGTCACTGAGCTTATTACTATAAAAAAGATGGACATTATCCCAGGTGAGTTTCCTTATTTGAAAATTATTGGCAAGGGAAATAAACAACGCAATTTGTATATGCCAACATCCTGGTTTCAATCGACCTTTGCTGATTATCTCTCAACAG
>JAYYJC010000095.1:0-18305 GCA_036146655.1 Myxococcota bacterium
TTAAATAAGTCCAATACGATGGAGACACTGTGTTTTGGCTATACACATCCTTAACTTTTGCAGAGCCGATAACCCTACAAGATGCGTTTGCACTTGCAAATCAAAACAACGCACAACTCAAGTTGTCTGAATGGTCTGAGACCAAAGCAAAACTTGCATCGCAACACGCATGGCTCTCAGCATTACCTCAAGTCAAACTAGAGGCCAACTGGTTGTATTTTGATTCACCAATAGAAGTTTCCTTTGTTGGCGATGGCGATGTGGATTGCACCTTGTTTGAAAACTTTGGCTTTGGCGATCTGTGTGATTCTTTCGCAGAACCCATTGTTGTTCGAGAAGACCAAGTATATGAAGGGAATCTTCAAATTATCCAGCCCTTGACACCCCTCTACAGTATTATTAGTGGTGCCCGTGCTCAAAGTGCAATGCATCAGGTTGCCAAAGCGGAAGCGAGTATTACACATGGTGAGGTTATGGTCGCTGTGACTGAAGCCTACATGGAACTTCAAACCATGGCAGCTGCTGAAAAACTCGCAGCGCATACTGTTGAACGGATAGAGTTGCATGCCAAACGGGCGCAGGACTTTGAAACCCAAGGACTTTTGACGCGTCTTGATGTTCGACAAATTGAAGTTGGACTACAAGACGCACAAAATGCAGTAAAACAAGCACAACTTGGCCGTGCAGTTGCCGAGCGTAAGATCGAACTTTTACTGGGGAAAAGTAATTTGCAGCCACAGTCTGTTGAACTACCCGACAATGTTCCCAATTTTCAATTGACTTATCAAACACCTCAAAAACAAATGATCCAAGGCCAACTTGATGCCGCCAAGGCAGGCCGTCAAGCGAGTGCCGGTCAATTATTACCGACCGTTGCTTTAATTGCAGGTATTACCCAAAATGAAGGTCAAGGGGCATTTGCTGTCAATGAGCAACAGTTTGTCGGTATCACAGTGAGCGGCGATTTTCAGTGGGGACAAAAAACACTACAACTGCGACAAAGCCATCTCGATGTGAAAATGGCAGAGGCAGGTTCAGTACTTCAAACACAGCAACAAGCTCTTCAGCAAGACGCCGCCATTCGTCAGGCTGAATTGGCGCATTCGGATTGGCTGTCTGCCATTTCAAAAGCCGAATTGGCTTCCGATGTTCGCAAAAACGCCGCACTTAAATTTGAGCAACAAATGTTGAGTTCTGCTGAATTGATGGATTTTGAAAATGATCTAATGGCTGCCGAAATGGCAGTAATAACGGCTCAAAAGAACGCCATTGTGGCAATCGCTACAGTTCAAAGCCTTCTTGGCCTTCCTGTTCAGCCAGAAAAAATGTGAGTGCGTCATGAATATACTTTTAATCCTGTTGCTCGGTTGTTCAACTGAGCAAGGTGATCAGAACAGCGAAGTACCTCAACACATTGAAACACTTCCAGCAGTCAAGACAGAGCCCATTGTGACAAAGGTACTTGCAAATGCGGTTACTGTTTCGGCGACCCTTGAAGCCTTACAAACTGCTGTTTTGCTTCCAAAGTCAGCCGGCCGCGTGGCTGAGGTTCCCGTTCGGGTAGGACAGTCGATCTCCGAAGGTGAGGTCCTGATGCGTGTTGAAGCCTCAGATTACAACTATGGTTTGCAGGATGCGAAAGGCCTTCAATCCGTCGCTGCGGCACAATTGGCACAAGCTGAAGTCAATCTCCTTCGGTTCAAGAAACTTTCAGAAGAAGGCTCTGCCACTCAATCACAACTCGATGAGATTGAAACTGGTGTGTTGTTAGCACAGGCGCAACTTCAGCGTGCAGACGCTGCCGTGGGCATTGCTCAATCGCGATTAAGAGACACAGTGCTGAAAGCTCCCTTTTCGGGAACTGTCATCGCCCGAAATATTGATGTGGGTGAACTGGTGGGCGGGCCTGCCAACCAGCCACCGTTAATGCTTGCTGACACAACCCAAATGCGTGCTATCGCATCGATAAGTGAGCAAATGAGTGCGAATATTCAGCCCGGTTTATCCGTAAAGATTACGGTACCGGCTGTTCCTTCATTTCAATCGGAGGGTCAAATCGAGCATGTCAATGCGGCAGTGGATCCCATTACGCGAACGGTGACTGTTGAGGTTGGACTTGACAATGCCGACGGACTTCTCAAGCATGGAATGTCTGCTTTAATACACCTTGAAGCAACGAATGAACCTCAAGCCATGATACCTCGTCAAGCGCTTCTTGAACGAAGCAACGGGACAGCAATGGTCTATGTGTATGTAAATGGGTCAGTCAGTAAGCGTCAAGTTCGTTATGCACCAAGCACAGAAGCGTTCGTTCCAGTGCTTGAGGGGCTTACTGAAGGTGAACAAGTTGTGGTTGCTGGACTCTCTCGTCTCAAAGATGGCATGCAAGTGAAGGAGCCGAGCGAATGAACTGGATACGCACATTGGTGCACAGACCCGCATTGGTCACAGTGATTTATCTCATCATCTTTATTTTTGGCTTGTTCTCTTATTCTCGACTGCCAATTGACATGCTTCCGGATATCCAAGCACCGGTTATTTCGATCGTTACGCCTTATCCAGGCGCCTCGGCCCTCGATGTAGAAGATAAAATCTCCGAACCGATTGAAGATGCCCTAGGGTCGATATCAGGCCTTAAAGAGATTTCTTCCACATCTCGAGACAATATTTCTTTGGTCACACTTCTTTTTGAATCCAGTGTCAACATTAACGAAGCGGCCAATGACATTCGGCAAAATCTAGAGCCGTTGAAAAATAGTTTTCCAGGTGATGCAGACACTCCGATGGTCACCAAGTTTGATTTTACACAAATGCCAATCTTAATCTTCTCAGTTACAGCTGAAGGTCAAGACATTCGCATGTTGCGAGATCAATTGGAAACAGAGCTCATTGAACCCCTCCAGCGTACTCCGGGTGTGGGATCTGTATTTATCCGAAACGCGCCCGAAAGAGTTGTGAGGGTTGATGTCGACCGTGAATTGCTTCGGGCACACAATCTCACCATGAGTGAAGTGGCACGCCTTATTGCCGCAAATAACCTCAATATTCCTGCAGGCGATATCACAATGGGTGCGCTGAATGTGAGCTTACGCCTGCCAGGGGAGGCCATCAATCTTGATGAGTTGCGTCAACTCCCCTTACTGCGTTCTCCAATCGGCGAGGGGGTGGTCACACTTCAAGACATAGCCAGTGTCGACCTACAGTTAGAAGACTCCCAAGAAGTCGCTTTTGTGAATGGTGAAACCGCAGTGATGGGTTATCTTCGAAAAACTTCCGATGCCAATACGGTTGAAGTCACCAAGACAGCGCTGTCTGTTTTTAAACAAGCCGAAGAGAGGCTTCCTTTTGTGACCATTCAACCTCTCGAAACGGGCGCTTCATTTATTGAAGGAACCATCAATAATCTTCAACAAACAGTGATGACCGGCGCAGGTCTTGTGGCGTTGATTGTTTTCTTATTTTTGAGGCGCGCTGGGCCCACATTGATTGTAACTCTCGCAATACCCACTTCGATGATTGTTACATTTCTGGTGGTTTATGCTTTTGGTTTTACGCTTAACTCAGTGACACTCATTGCCATGTCATTGGCGGTTGGATTGGTGGTTGACAACGCAGTGGTGGCGCTCGAAAACATTTCTCGACTCATCGATGAGGGTGGGGACGGAAAGGAGGCAGCAGTTACAGGTGCCAAAGAGGTCTCTGGGGCCCTGGTGGCATCTACACTGACCACACTTGTTATTTTTGCGCCAATGATGTTTATCGCTGGTATTGTTGGTCAAATGTTTGCACAACTGGCCATTGTGATGATTGTGACCATTTCTGCTTCTTTATTTGTTGCACTGAGTCTGACTCCTACCATGGCTGCTCGATTGATCAAACCAAGAGGCCCAATAGCCAAAAAAGTGAAGGTCACATGGTGGGAAAATCGTTATGTCACTGTGCTAAAACGGTCAATCGCACGTCCGTGGTTTACCTTAATTTCAGCTGCGATCATCGGTGCAGTGACCCTGATATTACTTAGCCTTCTTGGAACCGATTTCCTTCCAAAAGACGATGTTGGGCAACTTGCATTTACCATTGAACTGCCTGTTGGTACTGCGCTTTCAGAAACACAGCGAATTGGTGAGCGGTATGTCGATGAGTTGAGGAATAACCCTGAAGTCAAAGCTGTTTCACTGCGCGTGGGTACATCAGCCAATGGCGGTTTTGGCGAAAAAGAAGGTCTGAATGTTGCAAGGGTAAGGGCATCTCTCTCTTCGCCTCGAGACCGAATACGATCAGACGAAGAAATCGGACTTGCAGTGATGGATGCCATTGGTACACTCCCCGAAGTGGTCAATCTTGAGATGTCTCGAGATGGAACTGGCGCTGGGGCCTTGGGGGCCACAAAACCAATTGTGGTTCAAATCCTAGGAACAGACCTCAACTCTCTTCAGGATGCCGCACTTCGAATACAGGCAGGTATACGAGCCATTCCCGGTACGATGAATGTGAATGCAGATCTTATTCAAACCCGTCCAGAGCTTCAGGTGAAACTTGATAGACAGCAATCTCTTAGACTGGGGCTGCCGCTTGGTGCCATTGGACAAGAATTAAGAATGGCCATGACCGGTGCAAGGGTCTCTCGAATGAGTTTGGATGGGCAACCTCGAGATATTCAGGTACGATTGTTGTCTGACAACCGGCAGAATGCATCTGACTGGACTCTCATACCCATTCGGACACAAAGTGGCCAACTGACCACCATGGGTGCTGTGGGCGCATTGGCAGAAGGAGAGTCGCCAATTGAGATTAAACGGCTTGACAAAGCGCGAATGATTTCAGTGAGCATGGAGCTATCCGAACGGTCTCTTGGTGAGGTTGCTGCCGATGTGGAACAGATGTTGAGTGAACTTGATCTTCCAGCAGGCATCCAAACCCAAATCGCAGGTGCCATTAAAGATCAGCGTGAAAGTTTTGGAGACATGGGACTGTTGATGTCCATGGGATTGGCGCTTGTCTATTTGGTTATGGTTGCTCAGTTTGAGTCTTGGACAGCCCCATTTGTCATAATGTTTGCTGTGCCATTTGCTGCGACTGGGGCATTTCTTGCATTGTTGGTGTCTGGAACCAACCTTTCTGTCACCTCTTTTCTTGGTTTGGTTATTTTGATCGGAGTTGTGGTAAACAATGCCATTGTATTGATCGATTACACGCAGCTGCTCAGAGAAAAGGGTCAGCCCCTTATCGATGCAGTGATCAATGCGGGACAGCGTCGCCTTCGACCTGTGTTGATTACGACTTTGACGACTTCAGGTGGTATGCTCCCGCTTGCACTCACCACTGGTGAAGGAGAGCAACTGTGGGGGCCAATGGGAAAAACAGCTTTGGGTGGCCTTTTGGTTTCATCAGCGGTTACCCTCGTCTTGGTTCCAACAATGTATGTAATTGTGGTTCGATTTCAACAGCGGTTTATAAAAAGAATAGGTCGAGATGCAAATGCTGATTTGCCAAATCAGGAGGATGTGGCAAAATGATGTTATTGAATTTTATCTTTGGTGTCATGTGAGAGAGAGCCAATGCCCCATTTGATACTCTTTTTATTTTTGCTTCCCGTCTTGTACCGTCTTGTCCGTGCATTGAGTTCTCCTGACCAGTTAAAAGCCGAAGAAGCTCGACAAGCTCGTAATTATCTTATGCAATACTTTGGTAAACCCAGGCGGTCAAATCAGTTGGATGAGATTGGACAACAGCTTGCAGATGCGGCTGGTGTGAAAGCGCAGTTTTTTGTCTTGCCTTCACAAATTGTAAACGCAGTCTGTCTGCCAAATGGCGACATCTATGTTTGGCATGGTCTTTTTAAAGAAGTGTCGAGTAAACCCGATGAACTTGCCGCTGTGTTGGCGCACGAAATAGGACACCTTAAGCACGAACACTTTCTTCGGAGTGTGTATTGGTCTGCATTAATTCAATTTAGCCTTGGCATTTTGGCTCGTCCACTTGGCTTTTGGGGCCGCAGCATTGCCAGTTCTATTATTAAAGGCGGCTACTCTCGCTTTCATGAGTGGGAAGCAGATGCTGCAGCAGTGGAGTTGCTTCAAGCCACATCCCATGACCCGATGGCGTTGGCCAAGGTCTTAAACCGTGTTCCCAATACCAAGTTTCCTGGTATGCTTCGTTCTCACCCAGATCCCATCAAAAGAGTTGAACGGATTCGTAAGTTGGTTCTCGGTGATTCGGATCTTTCATTACACGAAGATGAAACAAGCCCCTCGGCTGAAGCACAAAACATCATAGATCAGCGACCAATAGAAGAAGACCCACTACCAAACAATGTGATTCGCTTTCCAAATGATCACTAGAGCTTAACGGTTGTTTGGGTTTTAAAACGCAATACAGCTTCTCGAATTTGTTCTGGGCTTGCATGATCTCCTGGACTCTGACTGACATAGCGCCATACCGCACGCCCATTCGTATCAAATAAGGCTTCTCCACCTTGTTGCAGTGCATTTCCTTGAGTTTTACCCTGACGATGTCCCGAACGAGACGCATCAAATCCACGGCGAATCATTTTTAAGCTGAGGCTCGAAGCCACATTGGATTTCAGATTCATCCATTTGTAGCTTTTTCGACTTGGGTCGGTAAACAGCGGGAAAGGTACATCGAACGACTCCTTAAAGTCCTGAGCCATCAAAACGGTTCCATTTCCGATGGCTGCAACCTCAATCTGTGACGCATTGAGTTCGGGGAACAATGAGATGATGCGAGCGACCTGCTCACGGCAAAATATTCAACCAAAATGCCGTAACCAAAAAATGAGGACAGGTTTTTGGCTCCACAGTTGATCCATGGACAGTGTGTTTCCATCAAGGTCTAGCAGTGTGGGGTAGGAGAGATCCATTATAAAAATCCAATAATGGCACCTTCACCCCAATAGGGGATGTGAAGGTGACGACCATTAAGTTGAAGTTCAAAGGAGGAAGTCGGGTCTGAGATTAAAACTTGATCGACTGCTCTGATGAATGGGAAACTGTTAAATTGTATGGGGTCTTCTCCTTCTATACCATCGGACGCATTGTCGTAATGAAAGAGTGCAATCAATGTGTTTTCAGGTGCAGCCCTTCGCTCATCAAGGAGTTCTCTTCCGTTGATGGACAAAGTGTCTCGACCCGCTATCATGGCCTGTTGCTTTGAAAAACTCACAAGTTTGACTACATCGTCATTTTCAAAGGGAATGCCAGACAATAAAGTGGCTGCAAGACCTCCCTCAGGTACAGCTCTGAGGCGCAAGTGTCTGTGAGAAGCTGTAAAGGGCAGATAATAATGTCTGATAGGTATATCCGCATCTAAGAGTATCTCATATCGCTCTCCGGCAGGTGCTGGTATCGGACCAAACAATCCATTGTCACCAATGGTTTGAACAAACTCGGGAACATCTGATAGGCGTAAACCTGTGTTTGGCTCAAGTCTATACCAAAACATTTCAGTCCCAGACATCGGGTTATTCTCTCCAAAACTGAGCGCTTTGCCCCAAATCTCCAATTGGTTTTCAGTTTGAATGTCAGTGCGTATTGGGGGAGAGTCATATAGAAACTCAAAGATGGCTTCAAATGCATCTTCACGAGTTGCAACCTCAAAGTGATCAGCATCCGTCAGCACCACATTAAAAGCGCTTGGCATTTCACCCCCTTGAACGACCGTATCGGCAAGGGAGTACAAATTAAGTGTGGGGACTGTCAAATCTGAACTGCTTGGGCTTGCACCGATGTGAACATATCGTCTTATTTTCGTTGGACCCCAGTCGCTGGTAATGGCGTTAAGTCCAAGTCCACCTCCTGCGGAATGGCCCATCACATCAATCTCAGTTACCCCAGTTTGCTCTATAATTGTGTCAATGGCTTTTTCAAGTTCTGCAAGACCGCCACTTTGGGAAAATGTATTCCAATCGTAGGTGAAGATTAAATCAGGACAGTGCCCATTGGCAACAAGCCGAAGGGCAAGCTCATCATAGGTGTCTCCTGCAGCTAGAAAACCATGCGCCATGAGTACTGGAGGATATGCCGTTTCACACTGGTTTGTCACTGGTGGAAATGCATCATCGTTGCGTGTGATAAACTGGGTTTCTAGCGGTGAACTTGAACTGTCACCTGATTTCCCACTACAACCCAACAGGGCAATTGCCATTGTCAATTGAGACATATTGACCTCCTCAGCAGGGTATAACTCAAAAAATGTCAATGACAATTTAAGCGTCTGAGAGGGGTCCTATAAGTTCATTAAGACATTGAACTCGAATATCTGTGCAAGGCGGGTGACCCAGATTCATCAATGAATCTATGAGTATTGTTAGGCAGCCAGCCAGCCGGCCGGCCTGAGTGTCATGAATATAATCACCAACCATGACGGTTTGCGTGGGGGATTGGTTCAGAGTTTTGCAGATTCGAAATATACCGTCTGGATCCGGTTTGGGTACCCCAATATCTCTTCCAAGTATGGTGTTCTTCGAAAAGAACGAATCCAGTCCAGCAGCCTTAAGTGTGATGTGTGCAAGGGAAGTAAGGTTACGGGTCAAAACACCCATTTTGATGTTTTTGTCACTCAACAATTGAAGGAGATTTGCGGCATCTGGGTCTGGTTTTGCAGAATAGGCGAGTGCATGCTCCCAATCGAACAGTATCTGTTTTGCCTGAGTTTGGGCTTCTAGTGGTCGCAGAGCGATGTGGGCCAAAATGTCGGCGCCCATGGGTATGTCGAGTTGCTTTCTGATGGCATCAAAGTCGTGTTGTGGAATGGTTAATGTCCCATCCATATCGAATATCCAACAGGTATACTGGTCAAATCGTGTTTTAGAAAGCATACGCATTCATTGTGCTTTCAGATCTGCGACCATGTAAAAAATAGACAAGCATGTCTCCTTTGCCTTTGACCTCAATGTGGCCACGAGGCTCAACAATAAACTCTGTTTCAATCAGCTTAGCCGTTGACTTGGAAATCTGAGTGTATCCAGCCACACCCTGAGACTCCATTCTACTTGCAATATTAACTGAGTCACCCCAGAGATCATAGGACATTCTCTTAGTTCCCAAAACCCCAGCAGCGACAGAACCGGTGTGGATGCCAATTCTGAGTTCGAGGTTGATATTTTGTTCTTTGGCGATGGCATAAATCACCTTGTGCATTTCAATTGATAGGTCAGCAATATGCTGTGCGTGGTCCTTAAGCTGCAGCGGTATATTGCCTGCGACCATGTAGGCATCCCCGATGGTTTTAATTTTCTCAACGCCGTGTTTTTCTACCAGCCTATCAAATGATGAGAAAATGCGATTCAACAGTTGAACAATTTCATTGGGCCCCAATTGCTCTGAAAGCAGCGTAAATCCTACAATATCTGCAAATAAAATGGTGGCTGAAGAGACATGCTGAACGAACGCTTGGTCATTTTCTTCAAGTCTATCGGCGACAAACTGTGGCAATACCGTGTGAAGCAATTTTTGGTTGCGATTGTAGGTTGCCTCAAGTTGTTTTACAAAATACAACATTGAAGCAAAAACAGTAATGGCCATTCCTGAGATATTGACTGTAAATAAGATGTGTTGGCTGTCAAGTAGAACATAGGGCAGTGGTAAATGGCCATTGATTTCTAGAAACGACATTCCAAATATGAGCAATAAGAATGCATAAAACCAATTCAATGCACTTCGAATAGACTGAAACAACAGGGACCCAATTGGGGCAAGCATGGACCACATGATAACCCCACCAGAATCCACAAAGCCACCGAGTGAGTACTGCAACAGCGCAGGAACAGTAAAGATGAGTGTGAGTTGAACGACTAGTAGTAGTCGATGCCATCCAGTCATTTTAGCGATCAGCATTGAAATACTGACAACAACTGCGAAAAACCATGGATAGAACACGGGCTCTTGATAGCCCCCAAGAATATAAACCAGCAACCATCCCCAAAGTGTGCCCGCAATTGTACAACTGCCCGAGAGCAGAAATAGGGTATTTTTTTGAAGTTGTCGCTGAGAAGTCTTCATGATCAGTGTTCTTTAACGTTATTTCACTATTGTAGATAGATATTTTCACGCCTTTGTTGAATTCAACTATCTTAAATTTATATTGATAAACCATAATTTTTTGGGGTTGAACTCGTGAAAGAGATAGAACGATCCTTTGATGCCATATACAATCGGCGATACTCTCGCCGTTGGCTAATGAAGACGGGTGCCGCCAGTTTGGCATTCGGATGTGGGCAGCCAACCCTTACGAAATCTGAGTCTACTCCGGTAACAAATCAAATCAATAACGCCCTTGGTGCATTCGATTTTGAAGGGCTTGACGCCGTTTTAGATACAGAGCATCATGTGGCGAAAGGTCACATCGTTCAGATTCTTCTGCGCTGGGGAGATCCGCTGTTTCCCAATGTGCCAAAATTTGACTCACACAAACTGGATGCCAAAAGCCAAGAACTGCGCTTTGGATATGGCAATGACTACATTGCCTTGCTGACACTCGATGAAGACCGATTGCTAATGGTGGTCAATCATGAATCCACAGCCGCCGGTTTGATGTTTGAAGGTGAGCAGGGCTATGCGGCTCAAAAGATTGACAATATTCAAATAGAACAAACCGCCCACGGCTTAAGCATTGTCGAATTGGTTCGCAAGTCCAACAGGTGGACACCAAAACTTAGTTCGATATACAATCGCCGGATTACTGCACATACCCCTATGCATTTAACCGGTCCTGTTGCAGGGCATTTTCGGGTTCAGACAGCAGCAGATCCCTCTGGAAGTGTCGTCTTAGGTACCCTTGGTAACTGTGCTGGTGGTGTTACGCCATGGGGAACAGTATTGACTTGTGAAGAAAACATTAATCATTATTTTCGTGGAGAAATCAGGGATCCAATAGAGCTTGTTACACAGACGCGAATGAAAATTCCCAATCCTCATGGCTATGAATGGTTTCGAGAAGATGAGCGATTTAACTGTCAACTTCATCCAACAGAGCCCAACCGATTTGGATGGGTGGTTGAGATTAATCCATTTGACCCAGAATCAACCCCTAAAAAGCGCACAGCGCTAGGGCGGTTTTTTCATGAATCGGCCAATCCAGTCATCACTTCTGATGGTCGTGTCGTTATCTATATGGGTGACGACACTGCATTTGAGCATCTTTATCGATTTGTCAGTACCAAATCGTATGTCCCCGGAAATGCTGAACAAAATGCCGATATCTTAGACTCTGGCGAACTGTCTGCTGCCGTTTTTGACGATGAAGGTGGGCTTCGTTGGGTGACACTTAAACATGGCGTCGGTCCTTTAAATTCGTCTAACGGTTTCAATTCTCAGGCTGATGTATTGATCGACGCTCGCCGAGCAGCTCGATTGATGGGGGCAACCCCAATGGACAGACCTGAAGATGTCGAAGTGTCTCATCACGGTGACCGCATCTATGTCTGTTTGACAAAAAACCCAGCACGAGGAACAGCGGACAACCCGGAGTCAAACTCAGCAAATCCTCGCAATGAAAATTTTTGCGGACACATCATTGAAATTAGCCCACCCAAAATTAATGGTAAAGCCGAACATCACTCAGAGCGAATGTCTTGGGACATGCTCCTGATGGGAGGAAGACCTGAAGATGGTGGCGAATATGGACCCCACCATGATGGCATGACTTTTATGGGCTGCCCTGACAATGCGTGTTTGGATCCGCAGGGACGATTGTGGGTGACCACGGATGGTGCTGAGAACAGCATCGGTTGTGCTGACGGGATCTATGCCGTAGAGACTGGTGCTCAAAGGGGACGGATCACTCGGTTGTTTGCGTCGCCCATCGGCGCCGAGGTCACTGGTCCTTGTTTTACAAAAGATGGCATCTCCCTGTTTGCCTCGGTTCAGCATCCGGGTTTGGTGGCCGGTTTTGATGGCGCCCAGCCTGTCACCCGTTGGCCTGATTTTGACCCTGCTCAGCCTCCAAGACCAGCTGTTGTAGTCATCCAGAAAAAAAATGGTGCAGCAATCGGCTAAATCCAAGTTCTCACATCACCATTTTTTGAGATTTTGTGTTTAAATGGCAATACCCGCATAGGGTTCGACTGGGATTGTATGGTGTCTGGTTTCCAAGATGACAACTCAAAAAGTGATGAGAAGAATGCCAAGTTCGAGACTGAGCAAACTCGGACCTTGGCGGCTCATCAAATCCACTCAGGGTTATTGGTACCAGAGACAAGCTCCAATGGTGATTTGTCTGTACAAGAGATGATGGCCTTTTCGCAAAAAATACAGGCCGATCTCAGCCGTGAGGTTGGAGACCGTTATCGCATTATTGAACCCATTGCTGAAGGCGGTATGGCAGTCATTTTTCGAGCAGAGCAGGTCCAACTGGGCCGTGAAGTTGCCATTAAGTTGATGAAATCGCCTGAGCGAACTGAAGATGTCCAGCGCTTTGAAACGGAAGCCGCCATCGCAGCGAAACTGGCGCATCCCAATATTGTTCGAGTGTACGATTTTGGCCGTTTAACCAACGGGCACATGTATCTGGTGATGGAGCTTGTATCAGGCGAAACCCTAAAGTCTTATGTGCTTCGCAATGGTGCTCTTGAGCCGTCTATCGGAGTTGATTTGATGCGACAAATCACAGAAGCTCTTGTGGAAATCCATCAAAATCAAGTGGTTCACCGTGACATTAAGCCCACAAACATTGTGCTGATTGAGCGTCCAGGTGGGCGGCTCGTGGCGAAGTTGATAGATTTTGGAATTGTTAAAGATCTTCAAGCATCTTCAGGTGATTCATTTCGAAATCACGGTATACTCGGCTCCCCAATGTACATGTCACCAGAGCAGATTTCAGGTGCAAATGTAGATCGACGAAGTGATTTGTATGCCCTTGGGCTAACATTCTTCTTTGTCTTTTCAGGACGAAATCCGTATCTGACAAAAGACATCATTGCCATTCTCAATGCTCAGAGAGATGAAGATTTGCCGTCACTGGCCACCCTTGATGTGAAGGCATCACAGCATTCTGTCTTGGTATGGCTAATCGAACGGCTGACTCAAAAAGATCCAAGCAACCGCTTCCAGTCAACCCTTAAAGTGGTGGAAGTATTAACGGCCATTCAGCAAGGATTAAAAGGTGGTTCAACATTGGGCATTACATCCACCGCCGAAAAAAGGTACTTGTTGCCTGAAGAATCTGAGATTTCTTCAAAGCCAATCGAGAATAATTCACACATTCACGAAGCGACTGGAGAACAGCCTCAAACCATTGAAGGGGCGGTTCGATCTAATCAATCAATATATGACAGGCGCATTCTGTTGCGGCTCATCGGTGGCTTATTGCTAGTGTTGTTGTTTACATCTGTTTGGCTTTTGGCCAGTCAACGGTCACTCGTGAAAGCCATTACTGAAATGGATTCTACCGACTCGCTCACTACAGTGACCTTGGAGTCTTTGCCAGCCAATGCTGAGGTTTTTGAAGGAGGGGTTATGCTCGGAACCACTCCCTTTACCATTCGCTTGTCTGAAAGTGAACATAAAACAGTTAGTGTTGAACTTGATGGACACGAAAAAGTTGTCATTCAAATCAGTGCAAAGGTACCCAATCCCAAAGTGAGACTTCGTCAATCAGAGTAAAAGGACTAGACTGTTCCAATCATTTGGATTGTGCGGTTGTGTAGCGCTGTCCAACTTCAATCCATAGTGATTGATGCCCCACTCCTTTTGCTCGTTGGATGCTTGGTGCCATGCCCCAGCCCATATTAATGATGAATCGATCATAAATGGTGCCCAACTCAAATCCAAAACCGTATGCCGATTGTTCATCAAAGCGGGCAAAGTCCACGATTGGTTTAAGGCTGGTTGTGGTCTGCTTTACAGTAATGTTGACCGGAATCCCAAGCTGTAAACTTGCAAACTCTTCAGCCCACCATTCTCCCCAAGCGGCTCCTGCCAAAGGAATGACATATGGATTTAGGCCGCCAATTCGAAATCGGTGCAGTGCATCCAGGTTTTCGCTGGTAGCGGCATGCCCTTCAACCATCGGTGCAAATCGCCACTTGGGTTTCCAATACAGGTGGGCCTGAGCGTAATTTTGAATGGCTTTGGTATCAATATCGAGCAAGTAGTTGCCGATTTGAAGGTAAGCATGCAATTCCTCTGTATAACGCCCCAAAATGATTTGTGGATGAGTCACAAATCGATTTTGGAGTTCTGAACGGAACAGGCTATCTCGGCCATGTGCAAACCATTCTTTACCAAGCTGAACGATACCTCCAGCATACATTGACCATTGATAATATTTAACGCTTCCAAACTCAACTCTGGCCAAAGAGGCATCTGAGCCAAGTTCAGGGGCAGGGCGCCCATCGACCCAAGGAAAGGGTAGCAATCCAGCCATCACAGCTTCTCCACGGATGGCGCCCCACTTTCGGCCACTGTCTGTGACCATTTCGCGCTTTAATTCAAGTGTATTTGTAAGCCATTCAATTTGAATGAGTTCGTCACGGTAACCAACTTCAATAATTCCATGAGGATCTGCATTAAATTCACCGCCCCCCAATACCCGCCAGTCAGCTCCCAATGCGGTGCTAATCCACAACCCAAATGTACTCATGGGCATTCGTCTGTCATGATCAATGGCTGAGCAGGCTCAATCCACCAATTTGATTGGGACAAAGTGGGTTGGTAGACACACAAAGCGGGACCTTTTTCATGTTCCATGATCACTTGCAATGCGCTCAATCGGTGGCCACTTTCGAGATTGAGTTCGACATGAGCGCATCGAGCACAGGCTTTCAAGTGAGACGATCTGTCCCTAAGTTGCTGCGATACGGACTCAATGAGACCATTGTCAATCGGACCCCCTTGATACCCAATAAACTGGATTTCATCTGTTTTGGTCAATGCAACGCCAAATGGCATGTGCCCGTGCAGCTGCTCACCAATGTCTTTGTTGAGCTGAAAAGCGTTGTGAAGAATCCGTTGGATATCAACAGGCTCTGGGTGCGTGTAAAGCAAGTCTCGGTTGGGCGGGGGAAAGTTCATTTCCATTGACATATCTAGAATTCGAATCAATGCCAATGACAAGAATTTTCTTCAGAATTTAAACCAAATCAATGGGCTATCGTTGGTAATCGTACCCAGGCAAGATGTGATTGCGAATTTTGTGCTATGTCACTATCAGACACCTGTTTAAAAGGGATTCAAATGACCACGATTATGTTCTTGCTATTGAGCTGTAAAAATGACGACAACAAGATCAGCGAAAATGTTGACCCTGATCCATACAATGTTGAAATCGGGCCCTACGATGTTGATGTTCGCTGGACAAGTTTTGGCATCCCACACATTTTGGCAGACGATTTTGGTTCAATGGGATACGGCCTTGGCTACGCATTTGCACGAGACCATTACTGTCTCTTGATTGATCAAGTCATTCGAACTCAAGGCGAGCGTGCACGGTATTTTGGTCCTGACTATATTGATAGTGATTTTGGCTGGAAGGCACTTGGGGTCATCGAACAAGCTGAAAGGGGTTGGTTCGAATTGCCAGATGAGATTCAAGATACTCTGGTGGGTTACGCAGCGGGATACAATCGCTTTAGGGCCGACAATCCGGATGGCCTTGCAGAGTGGTGTCGAGATGCTTCCTATTTGAGAGACCTCAATCACATTGATCTTCTGGCCTACTACAATGCCCTTAGCCTCAAAGCATCTGGAGAAAACTTTGTGAACAACATTGCACAGGCCGTCCCACCTTCTTGGCCCAACCGTCCTGCTGCTCCCGAAATGAACAGCCTAGACTGGGTGTTTAACCCTGAATTCGGTTCAAACGGCTGGGTTTTGGGTAAAGATAAAACCGAAAATGGAAGAGGGATGTTGCTTTCCAATACCCATTTTCCTTATCGAGGAGAGCGGATGTGGCATGAAGCACATGTTACCATTCCAGGTGAACTCAATGTGTACGGTGCTTCTTTAATGGGTGTGCCGGTCATTAATATGGGTTTTAATGAACACATCGCTTGGACTCATACGGTTTCCACAAATCCTAGATTTGTTGTCTATACGCTTCCGTTGGTCGATGGTGACCCAACCACCTACATTTATGATGGTGAAGAAGAGGAGATGACGGTTCACAATTTCTCCATTGAGGTTTTACAATCAGATGGCACCACTGTGACAGAAAAGCGAGATTTGTATCGCTCTCGGTATGGTTGGATGATCAACGCTCCTTCTTTTGGATGGCCAGATACTGTTGGATTTACCGTACGAGACATTAATCGCAACAACATTGGAGTGGCTGGGACCTGGCTGGAAATGAACCGTGCGGACAGCCTTGAAAGTTTTCAGTCTGCGATATCACAAAATATGGGTATTCCTTGGGTACATACGCTCGCTACCGATGCCAATGGAACTGTTTGGTATGCTGATGCGGCTCGTACTCCACACTTCACCCCTGAAGGAGAAGAATATTTTATCAATAATGAACTTCAAAATAATCCATTTACGGGAATCTTTTATGGGTATGGTGTACTGGCTGTTTCGGGAGACAATCCCATATTTGAGTTGGATAAATCTCATCCTGATGGCATTGTTCCATTCAGTGAAGTTCCAAAGCAAACTCGCGAAGACTATCTGCTTAATGCCAATGACAACCACTGGTTATCTAATCATTTAGAACCATTGACAGGTTACTCTTTTGTCTTTGGTGATGAAGATTCACCAAGAACACCACGGACACGAATGAATCTGCGTCATGCCATCGATGACGGTGGGGAAGATGGTTTATTTAGCCTTGAAGAACTTCAGCAAACCGCACTCAGTGGGCGAGCGAGTTTGGCTGAGGACCTTCGAGAAGCTGTGGTTGAGCGATGCACAGATGTTGGCGTTTTCGAGTTTGAGCATGAGGATGTAGAATATTCTGTGGATTTGACTGAAGGGTGTTTGGCGTTGTCTAATTGGGATGGCACAACCACCTTAACTGCACGAGGGGCGCATGTATGGCGTGAACTCTTGGGCGCAGGTGTATTTGACTTTGATGATTTGCGTGATCGGGGCGAATTGTACGGTGACTCATTTAATCCGCAAAACCCAATATACACACCCATTCAGCTTTCGGACCCGCCAGAGTCTCGCGCAGACCCTATCCTTGTTTCGCTGGGTTTGGCCCTGCATCGTCTAAAAGAAGCAGAAGTCGCTCCAGACGCCCTACTTGGAGACATTCAATTTCAAATGAAAGACGGCGTTAAGATTCCCATTATGGGACACTCTGAATACACAGGTGGGATGTCAATTGCAGAATATTCCGGTGGGAATGCATCGTTGCACCCAAAAGAAGAACGGGCTGAAGTCCTTAATGGTACATCAAACTTGACTGTTGATGGTTATCAAATCAACTATGGCAATTCTTGGATGATGACGGTAAACTTTACGGACAATGGTCCTCGGGCCCAAGCCATAATGAGTTATTCTCAGTCCAGCAATCCTGACTCTCCGTACTTTGAAGATCAATCACAGCTTTATGCAAATTCGGAATTCCGTGATATTCTCTTCACTGAATCAGAAATTGCAGCAGACCCCAACCTAGAAACGCTCAATCTGACACTTGACTAAATCTAGTCTGGAATAGAGTGAAGCCTTTCTAAAATAATTTCGTAGGTTCCCAGTTCTGACTCAGCAACCAACATATCTCGGTTCGCCTGAACAAACTCCCATTGATTACTGTTCAGCGTCTGAGTTAGTAAAATGGCCAAATCCATCATTTCGACATTAAGTCGATGTCTGTCCTGACGGAGAGCCAACATGCGCTCACGGTTATTTTGTAAGTCATCGATGAGAACTGAATCTGCATGCGTCAGCCGTTCAGTTGCCAGAAGATAATCAAGTTGCTGAAGCATGGGCTTTGGCGCAAATGAGTCGGGTTGGTTTCTCAACCGTCGCATCTCTTGTTCATATTTCAGAGAGACTGGTGTAAAGATGGGCATGACAGAGAAGTTTGTGGGACGGTGGTTCCGTGTGAGAATTTGTAGACCCAATGTCATTAATAAACTGACTGCAAGGATGAGTTCATTCCATTTCACGGGCCTCTCCCAAGTTTTCCAGTTCGGAAAGTTGTGTGGCCAAAGTCCGTTCAATGTCAAGAATGTTCTTTTGGACAACTCTCAGGGCAGTGTGTGTGTCCTGCGCATGGGTCAACAGTTTTTCAATCCGCTGTTTTTGGCTGCGGCTCAGTGGATAATCGCTTTTATCCAAGTTCCCGATGCCTCTCAGAATATCATACACCGACAGGGTGGCACCTAATCGGCTGTAGGCTTGTTGCAT
>JAYYJC010000096.1:0-2453 GCA_036146655.1 Myxococcota bacterium
CATTACTTTTGGACATCGTGTCTTTTTTGTGTATTCTAGGGAGTGGTGTTACGCTACTTAACTGTTCTTAACTTAGAAATAAGGAGTGTATGTGATTGTTCTATCGATCTTAGGAATGGCTTGTGACCGGAAGTCAGAGAAATCACAGGATGCACCCAGTTGGGAATTTTCGACCATCTACGGTGTCCCAAATGTAGATGATGACAATGACGATGGTGTCCCAGATGGTACAGCAGATTTAAACGCCAGTGAAGACGATCTAGAACCACTAGAGATTGATGAGTCATACTGGGCAAATGGAGAACTCACACTCACCCAAAATGAAGATGCCTTTCGAATTTATGAAAATGGCGAACTCATTATGAACTCTGCAGGAGACTCTCGCAGTATTTCCGAGGATTCATTTCTTGAAATCGAATATTTAGAGTACAACACAACAGGTAGCCTTACCCTTTCCCAAGGCGACAACAGTGCAAATATCTCTCTTCAATCTGCGCCATTAATCATTAACCACCATCTCCAACCGGCAGAAATGGTTTATGCCATGTCTTACAATGGAAATGGTGGAAACGGTTTGTTCATAAGTGGCCTGCAGAATGCACTAGGCAATCGATTTACCGCCTTTGACTTACAAACCTATGGTTGGGATGTCTGGATACAGGATGAACTTGAATTTGGAACCATGGTTTCACCCCACACGAGAATTGATGTGGTCATTGACTCTATCCGTGACCGAGGTATTGACCCGTTACCTGAACAAGAACTTGAAGGAAACGGAGTTGCAGTACAGACTTGGGGTGAAGGCTGGGCCAACTCTCAAGACTCATTTGGTAATTTAGAAGCCTCTCCTCCTGTTACCGTTGGTGATGTGGAATACCCGTTTGGTCGGATATACTACGGAGATTGGCGTGGGGAAACCATACACCCCGAACTGACAACCTTCTTGGACGAACAAAGCGTTCAAGCACCTGTGAAACTAGACATTACATGGCTGTGCGTGGGTCATGTCGACGAGTTTGTGACCTTTGTCCCTGATCCCAGCTCCGACAAAGGCTTTAAAATGCTCATAACGGATACTGAAGTGGGCTACGAGTTCTTTGAAAGCTTAGACCCCTCTTCTACATTGCCAAAATATGGCGCTGACCATGGATATTCCACTGTTGGGGCCATCGTAAACGACAATGCATTGAGAATGCTCAATGAAGACATCCAAATGGACTACATTGATCCAAACATTGAAGCATTTAAAACCGAGTTTGGCTTAACCGAGGACGACATCATTAGAATACCGAGGTTGTTTGAAGAAGCACCTGGGTGTGGCAGCTACACTGCCACCCTTCTTCCGGGCACCGTCAATATGATTGTGGCACCAGAAGCGGGCACTGGTGAGGCAGACTTGATTATGCCGGACCCCTACTTTAGACAGGCCGTCAACAACCAAGCCTCAGACCCCTTCATTGAAGAGGTCAACTCACTCCTTCCAGACGGAAGCCGCCCACACTGGATCGATGATTGGGAGTGGTACCACATGGCCCTTGGAGAAGTTCACTGTGGCTCGAATACAAAGCGTACCCCAACGTCAAATTGGTATGAATCAGCATTGCACCTATTGGGAGGTGAAGAATGAAAACATTGCTATTGGTTGCAGCAATATTTGGGTCACCTGTTTGGGCAGAAACAGCGAGCGATTGGCGTATACAGCACTCTCAATCACTGGCAGAGCTTACTCAACACCCTCAATTTTCGTTCTATTGGGAAGCCAAACCTTCCCCCACAAGGGCTGGGATACTCAGATTTCTTGGAGATCAATTTGTCAATCCAGAATGGACGCCTGTTTACATTGCTCGTTTTGAAGACTCTCAAACACCCCAAGAAGTTCGGTACGCCTTAATTGATTTAATCGGGCGTTCTGGTGGTGACTTTACAAGCGCCATTTTAAATCTTTGGTTGGAAGAAGCAGATCCCAAAGCACGCGCATTGATGCTTGATTTAGTGAAAAGGATGGACGCTGAGGATGCTCGGAGACTCTTCGAAATGGCGCATAAAGACACTAATCCCATTGTACAAGAGGCATTTTATCGCAACTTACCTCGGCAAGACACTGTGATAGAGGAGTCATGGGTTTTAGATGGATTGCAATCCGACAGTCTCGAAGCCCTAGAAATGGCCATTAGAACTGCTGGATGGCTAAAAATTGACAGTGCATTTCAACCGTTGCAGCTCTCTTTACAATCATCATCTCCAACAATCAGGCTGAGAACCCTTCGGGCGTTAGAGCGCATTGATCCGACAAGTACAGCACAGCTCAAAGCAGTTGAACATCTGACACAAGATGCGGACCCAAAGGTATCAAGAGCAGCTCTTCAAATCATCACGCCGTAGATTTCTAACAAATGAATGACTTCTTCTTCCCGCCATTGGGAAAGAGGGCGATTTTTAGTTAAGATTCACAC
>JAYYJC010000097.1:0-4188 GCA_036146655.1 Myxococcota bacterium
CCATCCACGCCATCGCAATTTTGGTCGATCCCGTCGGTGTCCGCATCGGTGGCACCAGGGTTGATAAAAGGTGCATTGGGGTCATTGGGGTCGTCGTTGCAATCGAGGTCGTCTCTGTAGCCGTCGCCATCTTGATCCACTGGTACTGGGCAGGTGTCATTTTGAGCGCCTGGTGTGCCGTATTGGACATCGCCGCTGACGGGATCCGTGTAAAAAGCGGTCAGTGCTTCACACCAGCTGGCTCCACTGTCGTTGGCGATGATTTCATAATACTGAGGGTCGAGGCTGATGCTGTTGCCATTGGGATCAGGGAAGACTGGGCCGCCATCGTAAGCCACAGTATCAAAGATGGTCTGTCCGTACTTGATGGTGATAATGTCGCCGCCATTGGTGAGAATAAAACCACCTTCCGTCAGGGTGCCATTGTCGTATACAGGATAGTCGTATACAAAATCGGGCTGTATTCCAGTGGGGCCGTCGTAGACACCATCACCGTCAGTGTCGATGTTGGCTGCAAGCAAAGCAAATGAGAATGGTGCCAACTCAAGGTCCGTATCGATGGTGAAACTGTACAGGGCATTGGTGTCGGGATCAATCAGTTCGCCATCTACAATCTCAAGATCAATAATATTGATGGTTTGGTTGGTGTTGTTAAACAGCTCAAACCACTCGCCGATTTCTTCGTCAGTTCCTCTCGGGTTGTTGAAGATCTCGGTGATGATAAGGTCGTTGGGTTGAAGGCTACCTAAGGAGGTGTTGCTGACTTCTGCATCGCCTCCAACACAATCTTGGTCAATGCCATCGCCGGGAATGTCTTCTGCACCGGGATAAATGCTTGGATCGTTGTCATCGCAGTCACCGTCGTCGCTTGAAAATCCGTCACCGTCTGCATCGTTTACAGGACCCGTATCCGTGTCACCTGTGTCGGTGTCGCTGGTGTCTGTGTCTCCGGTATCGGTGTCACTGGTATCGATATCGCCTGTGTCGTCTGATCCGGTATCGTCTGTGTCGTCGGTATCGTTGGGTTCAGCGGTATCCGTAACATCGTCTGGGGTGTCGTCTTTGCCATTGCAAGCGGCCAGTAGAATCGAAAAGGGAAGGATAAAATGCAGGGATTTCATTTTTGCTCCATGGGTTGTAAAATATGATGTGGTAGGGTTAACTGGTTTTTTTTAGACTTGTGGAACAGAACCACATCAAGCGATCGCATATTCCAACTGGAGACACCATGTATTTGACCAAAGCGGCCCCGTTCGTGTTTTTCTTTTTTTGTATTTCATGTGGGCGACAAGTCACGCCATTTGACAATGCCATGTCCAATGATGCTGGCGTCGAAGTTGAAAAACAGAGCGCAAAAGTCCCCGAGACGCCACCCGCATCCACATCACCGAAGCCAAAAACCATGCTTGAGTTTGCCTTGGGATTTCTTAAATTTGCGCCTGATGACGCAAACTTTTGCTTCTCGCCCTACAGCCTTCAACACGCTTTTGCGATGACTTATGCAGGGGCGGATGGAGAAACCAAAACAGAAATCGAGACCGTCTTTGGATTTTCTGAAGAGGTCCACACAAACTTTCAGTTGAGCCAACAGCGGTATACCACTGCTGAAGAGTCAGTGGTCCAAGCAGCAAACCGACTCTTTATTGACTCGACCGTTGAACTGGTGGACCCTTTTCAGACCATGATGAAGCAGCATTACGGAACAGACGCCAAACAATTGTCTTTTCGAACGGATCCGGAAGGCAGCCGCAACGACATTAATCAATGGGTTGGGAAACAGACCAAAGGCCAAATTGAAAACCTTTTACCGGCAGGAAGCATTACCCCGCTCACGCAGTTGGCACTGGTCAATGCACTGACATTTGAGGATCGGTGGCAGCGGCCTTTTTCCAAAGAAAAGACCAATGCCAATGGGTTGTTTTATCCATCTGCCACAGTACAAAAGACACTCCCCATGATGAAACAAATTGAGGTTTTTAAATATGCCGAAGACGAATTTTGGCAAATGGTCGAATTGCCGTATTTGAGCGATTTGTCCATGGTCGTTTTGTTGCCAAAGCCAGAAGTCACTGTAAGCACTGCCCGGGCTCAATTGACTTCTGAGACGCTGGAGGCAGGCTTGGCGAATTTGCAAGCACAGAAAATCAGTCTAATGCTGCCCCAATTCAAACTTGACAGCACTGTGCCCGGAAAGGACATGCTCCTCAAAATGGGTTTGGAAAAACCATTTTCAGTGGAACAGGCTGATTTTGGAAAAATGACACCCCACAACGATGTGGTGATTGAAGTTGTCTTTCATCAAACGGTGGTGAAGGTCGATGAAGCTGGTACAAAAGCGGCTGCAGCCACGGCGGTAACCATGATGAAACGATCCGCCAATGTCCCACCGAAAACCCAAGTTCATGTGGAACGCCCTTTTGTATTTTTGATTCACAACGCAGAGACCAAAGAGATTCTTTTTATTGGTCAGGTGATTGATCCTTCGATTTAGGACAAATTTTTGGACTTTTCGAAGCCCCACAATTGGGCTATGTTTGGCCGTGTCATCCATTTGAGAGGTTCACATGACAATCCCGAGTGCACCGAAAATTACCCATGTTCATCATGATCACGGGCTTGAGAGAGCGGACAATTATCATTACCTGAAAGATCGAAATCATCCGGAAACCATTCCGTATCTTGAACGAGAGACTGCTTTCTGTGAAGAGTCTCTTAAAGACACTGTCGAATTGCGTAAGACCCTGTATTCGGAAATGTTGGGTCGCATTCAAGAAGACGATCAATCTGCGGCAGTCAAAATTGGCTCCTATTGGCACTACTCCCGAACAGAAGCCGGAAAAGCCTATCGGATTGTGGCACGCCGACACGGGACAATGGCGGCTCCAGAAGAAATCGCACTGGACGAAAACATTGAAGCTGAAGGACTGGAATACTATTCTGCCCAGTTTCTGTGTTTCAATCCTTCACAAACCCACATTGCCTGGCTGGAAGACCGAGATGGGGGAGAGCGCTTTGTGTTGCGGGTCAGAGAACTTTCGACCGGGAAAGAAGACCATCATTCGGTGACGGATCTCAAGTGGTCTTTGGCGTGGGGGGATGACCACACGCTCTTTTATGTCCGGAGCGATCACGCACAGCGGCCCTGTGCCATTTGGAAGCGCACCATTTTCACCCCTCCTGAGACGGATGTTTTGGTCTGGTCTGATCCGGACGAGCGATTTTTTATGGGCGTTGGCCGCAGTCGCAACGGGCAGTATGTCCTACTTAGCAGTCACTCCAAGCGCACTTCAGAAGTGCGGTCTCTGTCCACTTCAGATCTCGATGCAAAGCCTCGGGCAGTGCGACCTCGGAAAGAAGGCGTTGAATACAGTGTTGAGGTAGGCACAAACGGATTTTTTGTGCGCATCAACGAATCCGCTCAAAACTTCAAGCTGCTGCATTTGTCTCAAAGTGGCGAACAGACGGTATTGCTTCCCAATCGAGCGGATGTCTTGCTTTATGGGGTTTCTGCATTTGCAAAGCATGTGGTGGTTTACGAACGGTTCAATGGCCTCCCACGGGTACGATTTTACAACCTCGATTCTCAGCAATGGTGCGATGCACAGTATCCGGATCCCGTGTACAACATTTCAAAGGATCGAAATCCCAACTTTGAGACAGATAATTTCCGCCTGTCTTTTACTTCTCCGACTCGTCCGCAAAGCATTCTGAGCTACGATCTCAATACCGGTCAGTACGACACGCTTAAGGTCTACCCTGTGCTGGGTGGATTCGACCCGGAAGCCTATGCCTGTGAGCGCATCTGGGCTGAAGCTGATGACGGGACCAAGGTGCCGGTGACATTGGCCTATCGAAAAGGGCGCGGTGACGGACCTCATCCCACCCTAATGTATGGCTACGGCTCCTATGGCTTTAGTTATCCCGTTGATTTTCGATCTTCTTGGTTGAGTTTGTTGGATCGGGGCTTGACCTTGGCCATCGCCCACATCCGAGGGGGGTCTGAAATGGGCCGTCAGTGGTACTTAAATGGGAAGTTTTTCGACAAAAAGAACACATTTACGGATTTTATTTCAGCATCAGAACACCTGATTTCAGAAGGATGGACCAGCCCGTCTTTGCTGTCGATTACAGGCGGCTCTGCGGGGGGGCTGCTCATGGGTGCTGTAACCAACCTTCGGCCAGCACTCT
>JAYYJC010000098.1:0-2822 GCA_036146655.1 Myxococcota bacterium
AGAGAATCCCATAAAACTCTTAGACCGCTCTGTAACGGTGAACTTGAATTGTGTCAGCCACAAGGTGAACAGGATCAGCGATGAATTTTCCTTTGACCGACACCCGCTGCCCAACGGATAAGTCCTTGCTGTCTCCCTTAACAAGAAGTTCAAGACCTGAACGACCAAGCGTAAATTGGGTGGGCGAAGCAATGGATTCCACCACATACACACTTAAACCAAGTTCAATCCCATCACAGTTATTGGGATTTTCAAGACACTTTCGTGTGGTGTGAGGAAGTGCATCGATAATGGATGCAAAATGTAGTCCCAATCCAACCAGACATGAAAAACAGACCATTAAAAACAACAAACGCAGTGTGATGAAGTGCATGCCTGACCAGGTGACGAGATTGGCAAAATTGAACCAAACAGGATAATCTCTTGTTTATTCTATGGAGCAATCTGTGTCGACCCCTTTCGTTTTGTGGCTTACCGGCCTTCCAAAATCCGGAAAGACTGAAATCGCATCACAACTCGTCAATGAACTCCAACAGTTTGGTCCCGTTGAGCATATTGACTCAAGTAAAATTCGCAAGACACCGATTGGGGCAACACTGGGATTTTCTCGAGATGACCGTGAAAATAATGTCCGCCGTCACGCATTGGCAGCCAAATTACTCAATCAGAACGGTGTGAGTGCAGTGGTATCTGCGGTCTCACCCTACATCGATGTTAGATTGGCCATTCGCAATGAATTTTCACACTTTGCAGAAATCCATGTAGACACCCCCGTTGAAGCCTGCATCAAAAGAGACAAATCTGGTACCTACGCCAAAGCAATTGCTGGTGAGATACCCAATTACACTGGAATATCGGCACCCTATGAAGCGCCCAAGTCCCCTGAGGTCAGAGTCAATCTGTCAACAGACTCGGTGGACGACTGTATTCGACTTATTCTTCAGAAATTGCATGACATGGGGTGGGTCTCACACACATCTCAAGGCCAAGCGAAAAGTGAAACTGACGCCATCGCATCCTCACTTCGTCTGCTTGGTTATTCCGAAGAATAACGCACTCATTACAGAAGCTGACGCTCTGAGTACACTTGCATGCCTGTGCCTGCTACGAGGCGACCAATGACGGCAGCACACAGTGCTTGCTCTTCTACCAAGGCATCAATGAGGTCTGCTGCATTGTGAGGCGAAACCGCAAAGAGCAACCCACCTGACGTTTGAGGGTCTGTTAATATCCACTTTGCGACATCGGTGAGTTCGCCATCAAATTGTGTGCGATTTTTCACATAAGCCAAATTTCTAGCAGTGGCCCCAGGCTTTATTCCCTCCGACAACAATGGGAGTGCTGAATCCAAGACAGGTATGGCATCAAAAGAAATCTCAGCGCAAAGGCCAGCACCATCAGCCATCTCGAGGACATGCCCAAGAAGACCAAAACCCGTAATGTCAGTTGCTGCATTAACCCCGATGCGACGAGCTGCGAGCATGGGTCTATCATTGAGAGTGGTTGTATTTCGAATAAAGCTGGCGTAGCCGTCTTCAGTCAGCACCCCCTTTTTAATGCCCTGTCCCATCGCACCCACACCAAGCGGTTTGGTGAGAACCAACAAGTCTCCTCTTTGTCCCGTAGAATTTTTCCACAGATGATCGGGATGAACAAGGCCACTCACGGACAAGCCAAACTTGGGCTCTGCATCATCGATTGAGTGGCCTCCAGCAATGGATACTCCGGCTTTCTGACAAATGCTTGCACCGCCAGCCATGATAGATTGTGCCACTGTCAGGGGTAACTTGGATTTTGGAAACCCCAGAATGGCCAGTGCACTAATTGGATCAGCGCCCATTGCATAAATGTCAGACAGCGAATTGGCCGCCGCAATTTGACCAAAGCGAAATGGATCATCGACGATGGGCATGAAGAAATCAAGGCTTTGTACCAACGCAAGATCTTGTCTGAGTAGGTTTACACTGGCATCGTCTCCCGTGTTGAAGCCCAGAATCTGACTCTCATGTGGAGATTGTTTGAGTTGACTTAAGATTTCTCCCAGATCCTCTGGGCCCAATTTACAGCCTCAACCACCGCCATGAGAATATTGCGTGAGGCGGATTTGCTCAGCCATGAATAACCTCCATAGATATGGTCTAGTTTAGCAGATTTCAAAAAAGTTGGCCGATATTCAGTCCGATGTGAAGTCTAAACAATTGAACCCAAATGGGGTTACATAGCCTTCGAAAACAATATCATTGTGTCCCACCACTCACCTGCTCTATCCTCGACGGATACTTGGTTATCTGAAGGCGAAAAATGGCCTATGGCAAAGTGGTTCTTGAGAGGACAGCCATTCAACTTGAAGTGCTATTCATTCAACATCATTTGGTCTTTGCCATTATGCCAAACTTCACCATGTCCAGATTATCTGAAGCAGATGCTCAATATGAGGATAACTCAGAGGACTAAAATGAAATGTTACAACTTTGCAGCGCACTTTCACAGTCGTCACCCGTCACCAACGGATCAATGCACTCCAAGATCGCCGAGTACTCCACAGGGCATTGCGCAGACATACAATTATCGAATGTACCATCCAGCATAATGCTGTTCGTATAGCAGGCCGTGAGGCACTCTTGTGCCATAAAAGATTGAACACCACAGGGGCTTAAGGCACAACCATAGATCCGGTCGATTACGCATCCAAAACAAGGAATGTCCATATTTTCACACCCCAAAAGGCAATCGACACTGGGATCATCTCCACAGTCTGCAATGCACTCATCCGCCCCGTAACACACTCCTGAATCAGATGGTGGAGGTGCTTTGTAGTCTTC
>JAYYJC010000099.1:0-10000 GCA_036146655.1 Myxococcota bacterium
AACCAAGTAATGAAATGCCGAATAAAATCATGCCAGTCCTATTGGAAGGGTTAAACTAGAATAATCTATTCTATCCCCTGAAGAAGTCACCCTCAGTGAATTGTTCGCAACAAGACAAAAGGAGACTCTGTGAGATTTCAATGCGCACCGCTGATCACAATGTTGTTGGGTTGCGGAACCATTAACAGCACCATCCCGCTCGACAAAGGAGAGCACGCCATGGGGGCAACTTTCGGTGGCCCTCTACTCACTGCCCTCGGGCCACCGATACCCGTTCCGAGCCTTGTTTTAGAAGGAGTCAGTGGAACCGAGCCTTTTTTTGATCGTCCCACCGATGTGAGCTATGGCCTTAACGCCACGGCTCTTGCCTTTGGGACCATTGGCGGTCATTTTGGATCTTCTTGGCAACTTGTGAGAGAAAATGGCTCTGTTCCCAATCTGACGGTTTCCGGCCGTGCCTTTATTTATAGCAACCATTTGGATCAAACAAAACCTCGAGAAGCACGGCGGTTGTACATCATGGAACAACTGGATCTGACCACCTCATGGTCATTCAAAAACCATTTGTTCTTTTCTGGGCTTGGTGCATACTATGACGCACCTGATCCCGAACTCACTCTTGCGCCGTTTGTGGGCATGGAGTTTCGCAGTCAGAAGCGATTCTTCTGTCAGTGGGAGCTGCGCTACATGGGCGTTAATCGCCAGCCAGATGTTGTCGATGTGAGCTTTGCCAACATTGGTGGTTACGGGGCAATTGCCACCACATTCAGTGCAGGCTGGATGCTTAAAGGAGATCGATGATGCGAATCGGATTTTTAGGTGTGACCGTGGGATTGGGTGGCTGTTTGGTTTTGGACCCACTTTTGCCATTTCACAACAACATTCCCTGCTCAGAGGTGAATGACGAAACCTGTAACACTGACGAATACTGGGACAGGGTGTGTCTTACTTGTGAAGAACCCTACGATTGGGACCGTGCCTATGAGTGGCGGGCGAAAACCATTAAAGATGGTGCAACCATCCGTGGCATTGACCCCAATCTGGTCTCGGATGTGCCTTTTGAATCAACCGATGGTGAGGCTGTTTTGGACGCCCACTTCATATCTGCTCATGGGGACGTGCCCGAACTTAGTCAGACAACCATTCTCTATAATAACGGTCGATTTGCGAGCATTGAGCACTATTTACCTCGGATTCAGTTGCTTCATGAATTGGGTGCAAACTTGTATGTTTGGGATTACCGAGGCTATGGAAAATCACTCCCCGAAACGGCGCCTGAGTCCATTGATTGGATGGATGACGCACGGAAAGCCTTTGAACAAGCGAAATTGATGGCACCTGATCCCAATAAGATCATTGTTTATGGAATGTCCATTGGGGGTTTTCCTGCTGGCGAAATTGCAGACACAAAACCGGTTTGTGCTCAGATCTTTGAAGCCTCAATTGTCTCAATATCTGAAAAGGTAGAAGAAAACACCTCTGTGATGTTGCCAGGGAGCTTTCTGACCTCTGGGGTCTTGGAGACGGACATCAAGCTCGCAGACACCAAAAATCCCACCCTGATTCTCCATGGTTCCAATGACTATGCGATTTCTCCAGCGTCTGCTTTGTCCTTTTACGACAAACTGCCCAACACCATTTTCAAAAAATTTGTTTTGATCGAAGGGGCTGGTCACGGTTTGGGTGACGGAGGCGTCCCCGAAGCAGGTTTCCTTGATTATCAAAATGAATTGATGACTTTCTTAGGTGAAGGGGCACCCAACTGCTTGACAGAGTAATGTCGCCTTTTCCAGAGATGTCACATCAAACCGTTCAAGAATCGGCTACAAAGCCGGCATTCCTGAGGAGTATATATGTCATTTCTATCCATTAGCGATCAGCCGCGGCGTTTGGGTCAAAGCCAATTGTATGTCTCACCAATTGCCTATGGGCTTTGGCGGTTTGCGGGAACCAGTGTCTCTGAGGCACAGTCCAAAATCGAGACTGCACTCGAAGTCGGAATTACTTTGTTCGATGAAGCCGACATCTATGGTGTCGACGGTGGTGGATCCTTTGGAGATTCTGAGCGCCTTTTTGGTGAGGTCTTGAAGGCTGCTCCTCATCTGAGGGAAAAAATGGTCATCGCTTCAAAGGGCGGTATCATACTGGGGTACCCCTATGATTCGAGTCCAGCGTATTTGCGATCAGCCGTTGAGGCTTCTTTGTCTCGAATGGGAATTGACTGCATCGATCTTTATCAGATTCATCGCCCAGACTTTTTGGGGCATCCAGAACAGATGGCTGCTGTCCTTACAGAACTTCGGGACGCTGGCAAGATCAAAGCCGTGGGTGTGTCCAATTACACAGCCTCTCAGTTCCGTGCTCTTCAGGCACATTTGCCATTTCCAATAGCGACACACCAGCCTGAATTTTCATGTTGGCAGCACCAAGCCCTTCGGGACGGCGTACTCGATCAATGTCTTGAGTGCCGTGTGACCCCTTTGGCGTGGTCCCCAATTGCAGGTGGTCGTCTGGCCATGCGCTATGAACAAGCAGCAGCTCTTGAGGGCGGAGATCGTCTTGTGGCGCTTCTGAAGGTTCTTGACCGAATTGCCACCGAGCAATCCGTGGCCCGCACAGCAGTTGCGTTGGCGTGGACCATGGTACATCCGTCTGGGGTTATTCCGATTATAGGTACTCAGAATCTCGAACGCATCCAAAACTCTGTAGATGCGTTAAAGGTCCAATTGACCCGACCGCAATGGAATGAGATTTTGGTGGCTGCTCAGGGTGAGCCGCTTCCTTAAAACCCAATAGGAGCCCGAATGTCGTTAAACGAGATTTTTTTGCCTGAGCAGCAAGAAGTAAATACGCAGGTTTTTCCCGTTATTTACGAGTGGAATGGATCGAATGATCTTTCGACGAGCGTTGCTTGGTTCGAGGCACGAGCCGAATGGATACGTGCCCAGCTTTTGCAGTACGGTGCGATGCTGGTCCGTGGGTTGCCTGTCGACACGCCTGATGACTTCGAACAGCTTATTGACCGTTCAGGATTTCCCCGCATGCCATACATTGGTGGTGCGGCTGTGCGGTCTTCTGTTACGCCTGGCCGTGTTTTAACATCAAATGAATCGCCCTCGTCTGAACCCATTCCATTTCATCATGAAATGGCACAGGTACCCAATCCCCCTGCATACATTTTCTTTTACTGCGATTTACCACCCGAGAGTGGGGGTGAAACAGCCATTTTGCACTCCAATCGTGTCTATCAACTGTTCCAAGAGGCGGATGCAGATTTTGCCCAAAAGGTAGAAGAAGTTGGGGTGCGCTACATCCGCATTATGCCTGAAGAAGACGATGCGTCGTCTGCGATTGGTCGGTCTTGGAAGTCTACTTTTCAAGCCCAAAATCCGGAGCAAGCCGAAGCCAAAATGAAAGAATTGGGCACCACTTGGGAGTGGCTTGACAATGGGAATCTCCGAACGGAAACAGCGACCGTTCCAGCCATTCGCACTGACTCTCGTTCTCAGTTGAAGACTTTTTTCAATTCGATGGTGGCTGCTTACACCGGTTGGGTGGATACTCGAAATGATCCGACCAAATCTGTGGTTTGTGGTGATGGCAGTCCTGTCAATGGTGATGCCCTCCTCAAAACAGCCCAAGCCATGGAAGCCGAAAGTGTCAATATTCAATGGCAGAAGGGCGATGTTTTGTTCATTGACAACAACCTCGTGCTTCATTCTCGTCGGCCTTTTTCAGGGGCTCGTCGCATATGTGCCACACTTTGCCCAGAATAAGTCATGGGAATAGAGGCACAACATCTGAAATTGGGCGCTTTTGAGGTTCACTGGACAACGGACCAGCGGCTTGAGATTTTAAAGGATCAGCGTACTGTTTGGGAATCAACCAATGAGCAGCCGATGATCAGAGCGGGTCAGGGACATGCCGTTTTTCATGAGTCCAGGGGTTTTTTTCAAGTTGATGAAAAGCCGACCATTTGGACCGAAGTGTGTGAAGCAACCGGTTATGAGACCAGCGATGAGCAGATTCGATTTGAAGGCAACCTCGGATCCGAGCATGAAACATGGCAGCTTTTGCTGCGGGCCGTCGATTCCAATCGAATTGAAATGACGGTGTCTGTTTCTGATGGCAATCGGCTGAGGTGGGGCATGTCTGCCACACCAAACGAGCGGATTTTCGGTTTCGGTCAGCAACTGACACACCTCAACATTAAAGGTCGACGGATCCCGGTACTTAGTCAAGAACCAGGGATTGGCAGAGGTGTTCAGCCACTGACTTGGATCATGAATACCTTCTTTAAAGCCGGTGGAGAATGGCACAATACCAATGCACCAGCCGCTTGGTTCTTGTCCAGCACATGCGTGGGATTTGGTCATAACAATACCGAGTACAGCGTTTTTGACTTTAAAGATCCCAGAGTCACCACCTGTACATTGTATGGGTCTGAGTTGAAGGCCTTTTTAGTGGTTGGAGACACCCCTCAAGCGTGTCTTGAATCGTACACCCTTATCTGTGGGCGAATGCCAATGTTGCCAGATTGGGTCCACAAAGGTGCCATCCTAGGCATGCAGGGCGGCACCGACAAAGTTCGGAAAATGCTTTCAGACTTAAAGAGCCACAATGCAGAGATCGCAGCCTTTTGGTTGCAGGACTGGGTGGGTGCTCGAACCACTTCAATTGGCAAGCAGTTGTGGTGGAATTGGGAACTGGATACAGACCGTTATCCAGATTGGAGCGGCCTTCGGGCAGACCTTGAATCGCAAGATATTTCCGTTATGAGCTACATCAATCCCTTTTTGGTCAATGCAGAAGAAAAGGGAAATGTGCGTCGGAACTTGTATCTTGAGGCAAAGGAAAAAGGCTATTTGATCCAAAATCTTCAGGGTGAAGAATACGCCATCATGAATACATCATTCTCCGCAGCTCTCGTGGACTTATCTAATCCAGCTGCCTACGAGTGGTTGAAAGCTGTAATACGAGACGAGCTCATTGCCGTGGGGGCACGGGGTTGGATGGCAGACTTCGGAGAAGCGTTGCCTTTTGACATTTGCTTGCACTCAGGGGAAGATCCCGAGTTGTGGCACAACCGCTACCCAATGGAATGGATGCGCCTGAACCGTGAAGCCATCCGAGAAGCCGGAAGAGAGGGCGACATTGTCTTTTTTAATCGCTGTGGATTTACGCACAGTCCGAAATACAGCACTCTTTTTTGGATGGGAGACCAACTCACTCACTGGCGAAAAGAAGATGGGATTTACAGTGCGCTTGTGGGGTTACTGAGCAGTGGATTGTCTGGCATCAGCCTAAACCACGGAGACATCGGTGGTTATACGGCAACCACGGCACCAAACTTTCCAGTTCTTATTCCTGGGATCGCTTTTGCACGGAGTAAAGAACTGTTGTTGCGCTGGATTGAGTTCTTTGCATTTACGGCCATCTTTCGGACTCACGAAGGCAATCAGCCGACACGGCATGTGCAGATCGATCACGACTCAGAAACATTGGCTCATTTTGCGCGCTTTTCACGGGTCTTTTCAGCACTTGCACCCTATCGGAAGCAGTTGTTTCACGAGGCGGCAGCACAGGGATTGCCGGTTGTTCGAAGCCTTTGGTTTGTCTTTCCAGATGATGCCGAAACCCTTGACATTGACGATCAGTTTTGCTTGGGCAATTCGATAATAGTAGCTCCGATACTCACACCGAAGACTGTTCAAAGAAGGGTTTATCTTCCCAAAGGCACTTGGGTGGATTTCTGGGATTTCACTGAGCATGACAGCACTGGAGAATGGCAGGTCTTTGACGCCCCCATTGGACGGCCAATTGTTTGGGTTCAAAAATCCGCGAGAGACATTATTCCAAGGTTGGATTAAGTTTGCCCAGAAGAGATCATCGGCGGCAGTTTGTTGGCCCATGGACGCTCTGTTTCAAGTTGTTTCGCAAGTTGAAGAAGCAGATCTTCACGGCCAAAGCCGCCGGCAATTTGAACACCAATGGGAAGATTCTTATGGTTCCAATAGAGGGGGACACTCATAGCAGGCTGTCCAGTTTGATTGAAGATCTGTGTATTGGGTGTGTAGGCAAGTTTGCCTGTTGCAATTTTTTCAAGCGCCACATCGATAAGTTTTTTAAATGGCAACACACGGAGTGCTCCAAGAAGCCGAAGTTCTGTTGGTGTCGGCAGCAGTTCTCCGATTTGTGCAGGTGGACGGGCAAGGGTACTGGTCACGAACATGTCGTACTCACCAAAGAAAGACGCAATGTGGCGAGATTCTTTTTGGATCCGTTGCTGTGCGGCAAGCAAATCTGAACTGCGGTGTGCCCAGCCAATTTGAGCCATCACCCAAGTCGACGGTTCGAAATTTTTGGGGCTTGGCTTAACCCCTGCGTAGTCAGAAGAGGTTTCAACAAACCGTGCAATTCCGGCAGCAACAACCATGAAGTAATCGTGAATGAGCTGTTCTTTCGGCAGGGTGGGTTTGGCTTCCACCACTTCATGACCAAGTGTCTCAAGTAAGTCGACGGCATCTCTGACCGCTGCGACACAATCTGGATGGGGGTCACCGATGAGCAGGTTTTCTGTGGTAAAGGCAATTTTGAGTTTTGGGGGATCCTTTTCAATTTCTTCGATGTAAGGAAGGGGCTTGTGTGGTGCCGCATACGGTTCACCCGGTGTCAACTGTGATTCAATGTCAAGACAGATGGCTGAATCACGGACGGACTTTGACAAGGCATGTTCTTGGACAAATCCATTCCACGATTCTCCAAAAAATGGTGCCATGCTGACCCGTCCACGGGTGGGTTTGAGACCAAACAAGCCAGTGGCTGAAGCGGGAATGCGAATGGAGCCGCCCCCATCGCCTGCATGTGCAATTGGGACCATTCGGGCAGCCACGGCGGATGACGCACCGCCTGAAGATCCACCGGGTGTGTGATCTGTATTCCATGGGTTTCGGCACGGACCTCGAAGACTCGACTCGGTTATTCCCATCAATCCAAATTCGGGGGTGTTGGTCTTTCCTAAAATTTGCAAACCAGCGGCCTCATACCGTTCTGCCAGCAGTGAGTTTTGCGTGGCCATGCGATCTTTTGTGAGCAAACAACTGTTGCTGGTGGGGGTGTCTTTGATTTGGAGTTTGAGATCTTTGACCAAGAAAGGCACACCGTATAAAGGGCCTTTTGGCAGTTCAGCTTCTCTTTGCGCAGCCCGCTCGTACATTTTATAGACCACCGCATTGAGACTGGGATTTCGCATCTGGATTCGCTCAATGGCCGCTTCCCTCAGGTCTTTGGGACTGAGTTCTCCGTTCCGAACAAGCTCAGCCATTTCCATGGCATCCATGGTGTCATATTCAGGTAGCTGCATTTTTTCTCCAGTGTGTACCTATTAGGCATAATGGATTTTCAACAGACTATCGATGTGTTTTGAGAGACTCTATAGTGCTTTTGAGTATGTCTCGAGGTCTGTCTGTGGATGCACGCATCCCATAAGAAAGTGTCTCAAGGTCAATCATCAAGGGGATAACAGATTTTTTTCAACCAACCGTGCAATCGAGTGCTACACTGGTCCCAGTTTGCACATTTGGTTTTTTGGAGGACACAAATGAAACGCACCACACTCTTGGGATTGGGTCTTTTGCTGACGGCTTGTCCGGACACAGCAAAGCTTGCTGAAACTGAAACCCCTGAATCAGGCGAAATTGACAGTGACGGAGATGGAATTTCTGACATCGATGAAGAGGCCAACGGCACAGATCCCAACAGCGAAGATACCGATGGAGATGGGCTCAGTGACTCAGAAGAAGCTGAAAATGGCACAGACCCGACTTCTGAAGATACCGATGGGGATGGAATAACCGACGGTGAAGAACTCAGCGAAGGCACGGACCCCACCAATTCAGATACCGACGGTGACGGGATTGATGATTCTGCTGAAGAAGCAGAGGGAACTGATCCAACAAATGCAGACTCAGACGATGATGGCGTGAGCGATGGTGAGGAACTCGACAATGGGACAGATCCCACCAATTCAGACAGCGATGGTGATGGCCTAGATGACGGCAGCGAAGCCGCTTATGGTTCTGATCCCAACAATGCCGACAGTGATGGAGATGGCGTGTCTGATGGCGAAGAAAATGACATCGGCACGGACCCCACCAATTCAGATTCAGATGGGGATGGTGTTCCTGATGGGAGTGAGCTCGACAATGGGACAGATCCCACAGTTCCTGATGCGCCAGAGGGCGATCCAGATGCCATTGCCACCGAAGGGGTTTGGAAGTTGGAAAATGTCACCCCAGTGGATGACTCATGCAGCGTTCTCAACTTGTTGAGTCTTGCAGGTCTGACTCTTGGCGACATCATTCCAAGCAGCTACAATGTCATGAATTCAGATGTTCAGGGTTTTGATGTGGCACTCGACGGTTACAATGGCACGCTGCCCTGTGCCCTCAATGGACTGGGTGGTTTTCTCTGTCAAGACTACCCGCTTGAGTTTGAAGAACTCGGTACGGTGATCAGCATGAGCTTTGCCCTCGAAGGTGCTTTGGACTCCGATACCGAAATGGACATTGGCTTGACCATTGACCTTTTGGATTGCAATGGTGCACTCTGTACTTTGATTAATGGCGGCAATGTTAACGGCTGTTACATTTACGGGACGGGTACAGGCGACCATCAGTAAAGTCGTCCGTTTTCGTAGGCCATTCAGTCTCAAATTGACTTCCAAGAATTGGCGGCACAGAGTATAGTGTTGTGTACGCCATTTTATGGAGAGTGAGCAATGAACCGAATACCCTTAATTGGCCTTGGTGTTATTTTTTTTACCGCCTGTCTGGACAATCAAAAACCCGCAGAAGACGATCCGGTGGTTGGTGAGATTGACAGCGACGGTGATGGCATCTCGGATGCGGATGAAGAAGCCATCGGAACGGACCCCACCAATTCCGACAGTGATGGCGATGGCATTGGTGATGGCGAAGAACTTGAGAATGGCACGGACCCCAACAGTACCGACAGCGATGGCGATTGTTTGAGCGATTCGGATGAGTCAGCCACTGGAACAGATCCCAATAATGGCGACACGGATGGCGATGGTCTCAATGATTCAGAAGAAGCCACCAACGGTACAGATCCCACAAGTTCTGATACGGATGGTGATGGCATCAACGATGGCAATGAGATGGAGAATGGCACTGATCCGACAAATGCCGATAGCGATGGCGACGGTCTCAGCGATGGAGAAGAAGCGAACTTGGGAAGCGATCCCACCAATTCAGACAGCGATGGCGATGGCCTTAGCGACTCAGAAGAAGCCGATGCAGGGACGGATCCCAATAACTCTGACAGCGATGGGGACGAAATATCAGATACCGATGAGCTTAGCAATGGCACAGATCCCACAAGCTCTGATACAGATGGCGATGGTCTCTCCGACAGTGATGAAGAAAGTCAAGGAACAGATCCTTTAAACGCCGACAGTGACGGTGACGGAGTGAATGATGGTGATGAGTTCAGCAATGGCACCGATCCGTCGAATGCCGACAGCGATGGGGACGGCCTGAGCGACGGTGATGAAGAAAGTCTCGGTACGGATCCCACCAACACTGACAGTGATGGGGATGCCATCAGCGACGGAGATGAAGTGGCGAATGGAACGGATCCCACTTCTTTTGAATTGCCCAGCGGAAATCCAAATGCAATTGCCAATGAGGGGACTTGGTCGCTTATTAATGTGACTCCACAGAGTGACTCGTGTGCCATCCTTCCGTTGCTTGGTGCCCTAGGTACTCAACTTGAGGATCTTGTGGTCGATGCATTTTTTCTTGAAAACTCGACCAACACTGGCTTTGATATCTATTTGGATGGACCAAGCACCGCATGTATGTTGAACGGTCAGGGCAGCTTTCAGTGTCAGCTTCAGACCTTTTCATATGGCGAGAGCACGGCAGCCATAGTAGACCTCGAGCTTGACCTCTTTGGTGGATTGGTTGCAGATGACAAA
>JAYYJC010000100.1:0-11944 GCA_036146655.1 Myxococcota bacterium
ATGGATCTTGGCTTGAATCTTTCTATTGCAGGATGCACCGGACCCGTATGTGCCTTGATTAACAATGGCAATGTTGCGGGGTGCAGCATCACCGGAACCGCAAATGGGTATTACATTTCTGATCCAGATGGGGATGGATTGACCGATGCACAGGAACAGGCCTTGGGGACAAATCCAAGCAATCCAGACAGCGATGGAGATGGAATCAATGATGGCGATGAGGTGGCCGATGGGACCGATCCCAATCATCCGGATTCAGACTCGGATGGATTGACCGATGCACAGGAACAGGCGCTTGGAACAGACCCTACCAACAGCGACAGTGATGGGGACACCGTTAGCGATGGAGACGAAGTGTCTAATGGCACAGATCCAATGGTGTATGATTTGCCCAATGGAAATCCCAATGTGGTGGCAGATGAAGGCAATTGGACCTTGAGCAATGTGATGAGTCAAGCCGACTCCTGTGGCATTGTCAATATTCTCACTCTGGCAGGGTTGACTCTCGCCGATGTCTTACCAAGTGGCTATGGGGTTGCAAACTCAAGCAGTCAAGGTTTCGATTTGACGCCGGATGGGAATACAAATCCTTCAAACTGCCTTTACAGCACGCCAGGTGAATTTTCTTGCCTGACATCATCAACGGCTGTGGCTGTCACAGGTGCCACACTTGATCTGGACATCAACTATGGTGGGGTCCTATTGGCAAGCGATTCAATGTCTATTGAGGTCAATGTGCTCTTTACAAATTGTACGGGATTTGGCTGTGGTTTGATCAACGGCGGTAATGTCAGTGGTTGCACCATCGACGCCACTGCACAGGGACAATTGTAACCACATTTTACAAATGTGCTGCGAACCGCTGTCCAATCCATGCACAGCCCTCTGGCGTTAAGTGCTCATGGTCGCCATAGAGTCGATCATAGACCTGAAGACCATAGGCTTTGAGCAATTTTTCGAGACTGGGCATTGCGTTGTCCGCAATACAGCCCAACTCATCACAGACGGTTTTGGCCACGTTGAAATAGTCTGGTAGACTTCGCTTTCTGGATATGTCCAGTAAATGTGCGTGTCGCGCAGCGTTGAGCATTTCCGTAAACCGCCCCTGTTCATCCAAACTTTGAGCCAACCAAAACCACGCAGTGGCATGGGTTTGATCAATTTCGAGTGCACTCTTTAGGGTCTTTTCTGCGGCAGACCATTTTTGCTGTTCAAGTTGTTGTTTTGCTGACCCGAGTAACTGGGTATAGGTCTGTATCTCGCTTTCGAGCAGCGCAGGATTGTTGGCATCGTAGAATGGTGGATAGCCAAGATGTGGCACCGTTGGCAAGATCACCACTTGGGTATTTTGAGCGTTTGCCGCCTCGACAATGTCTCTCAGGTTTTGCTCAAAACGATTGAGTAAGGCCTGATAAACGGAATCTGTTGGGCCTGATTCTGCCATTAAAGCAGAACCTGCCGCCCGCCATTGCGTTTGGGTTAAGCGGCCAAGCACTTCTGGTTTTGTGCCTTTTAGGGGTGGCAATTGCTGCGATTGACGCTGGCGCATCGGCTGTATCCAATCAGAAAGCAAACGAAAGGTGCGGAGATCATACAGCATGCTGCGCACTTCTGGCACAATGGGGAGTTCCTCTCCTTGCATCCCAAAAGACAGTCCAATGCCTTCGTTGTTGCCCATGTAAAGCAACAAGGCTTTGGGTGAAAATCGAAGGGTTTCGAGGGCGATGCGGCGTACCCCACCTGAATCCTGAGCAATCATCCCAATATTGATCACCTCAGCACCCTGTCCTTTTTTAGCCAGTGCCAATCGGACTTGTCCTGAAATCGAGAGGGGCTCATCTAGGGCGCGGACTTGTTTCCCCAGTGGAACCGTTTTCCAAGTGCGTTCAATTTTGAGATTAACTGGATTCTGACCAAGTGCGGCAGAGCCACCCAGAATAAAGTATCTGGGTTTGGTTGGATTCTTGTTAAAGCGCACTTGCCGCATTGATCCAGAGGCTGGAAAGCCATCGCCGTTGCCTTCTCGATAAACGGATGCTGTTTGAACCTGCTTGTCGTTAATGACTTCAAAATATGGGGTCGACTGTTGAACCAACTCTCCTTGAATCTGGCCATTCTCCACGACCTGAATGAGCCGTGGGGGGGCATAGCTTGAACCAGCGGCTATTCCCAGAACTCTGAATAGGATTTCAATCCCGAGAAAAAGCAAGATCCCCACGCCCAAAGCCAATAGACGACGGACATGGGGATTATTGTTAAGCATGATGCGAAGCCTTGGGCTTAGGCTTCAACGCGGGCTCGAGCCAGTTCCACTCGATCGACCACGAACTGATGTCGCTCATCCGCAGGTGCGGTACGACTCAACTCTTCTTCGGCCTCGATCAGTTCTGAGCGAGCCTTGTCTTTGTCGATGCTGTCTACGGTTTCAAAGAGATCTACCAGTAGGCTTAGGGAAGTGGAGTTGAGTTCCGCAAAGCCTTTTCCTATTAGGTAGCGCTCTGTACCGCGGTCACTCATGATGGTGATCACCCCAGGCTTTGACAAGGTGAGCAACTGGGCGTGCCCTTCAAGAGCACCCATCTGACCCAAGAATCCAGGAAACTGGACCTCAGAAGCTGCGTTGTCATACGCTGTGGTGTTGGGGGTTACAATTTTAACCGCAATAGACATGGATTATCCTTTGGCGAGCTCTGCAGCTTTAGCACGGGCATCATCAATGGTGGCGACGAGATAAAATGCTTGTTCTGGAAGGTCATCACATTTGCCCTCGAGGATTTCCTCGAATGAGCGGATGGTGTCTTCGATTGGAACATCCACACCCTTCATACCGGTGAACTGCTCAGCAACATAGAATGGCTGTGAAAGGAACTTTTCGATTTTACGGGCACGGGCCACTGCAAGCTTGTCATCTTCGGAGAGTTCGTCCATCCCAAGAATGGCAATGATGTCTTGAAGATCTTTGTAACGCTGAAGAACGGCTTGAACCTGACGAGCCACACGGTAGTGACGCTCACCAACCACCTGGGGCTCCAGAATACGGCTGGTTGAGTCGAGGGGGTCAACAGCGGGGTAAATTCCCTTTGCGGCAATCGCACGGCTCAATACTGTGGTCGCATCCAAGTGAGCAAAGGTGGTAGCGGGTGCAGGGTCTGTCAAGTCGTCTGCAGGAACATAGACCGCTTGTACAGAGGTAATTGAACCCTTTTGTGTCGAGGTAATGCGCTCTTGGAGGTTACCCATTTCGGTACCGAGAGTGGGCTGGTATCCTACCGCAGAAGGAATACGGCCAAGCAGTGCGGATACTTCTGAGCCTGCTTGGGTGAATCGGAAGATGTTGTCTACAAAGAGCATCACATCACGGTTTTCTTCGTCACGGAAGTATTCAGCCACAGAGAGGGCAGACAATGCTACTCGAGCACGGGCTCCTGGAGGCTCATTCATCTGACCGTATACCAAAGCCACTTTAGAGTCTTCGGTATTGATGATTGGAAGACCGTTCTCGAGAACGAGTTCGCCATCTTCGTGCTTGGCAGAAATAACATGAGATTCGATCATCTCCATCCAGAGGTCGTTTCCTTCACGGGTACGCTCGCCAACACCACCGAATACAGACAGACCAGCTGGACGGCCTTCTTTTGGCTTTGCAATGTTGTTGATCAGCTCCATGATGAGTACGGTTTTACCCACACCCGCACCGCCGAAGAGACCAACTTTACCACCTCGAGAGTATGGTGCAAGAAGGTCGATGACCTTAATACCGGTCCAAAGTGGCTCAACAGATGTTTTTTGCTCATGGAACTCTGGGGGGCGACGGTGAATGGGGCGCTCAACCACTTCTTCACCTTCTGGGAAGATGGGACCGAGTGCGTCCACGGGATCGCCAACCACATTCATGATTCGACCCAGTGCACGGGGGCCCACAGGAACACTGATCGGCTGGCCGGTGTTCTTGACAGCGAGACCGCGTTGGAGACCATCGGTGGTGTCCATCGCAATGGCGCGAACAATGTTTTCACCAAGGTGCTGAGCAACCTCAAGAACAAGGTTGTCTTCGGTCTTCGCAGTGGCATCACTTTGTGAAATGAAGGGATTTGTAACGGTGAGGGCCGTCATGATTTCGGGCAGCTGACCGGGTTGAAACTCAACGTCAACAACGGGACCCATGACTTGAATGATTTGGCCGTTTGTGGCTTCCATGGTGGCTCCTTTAAAGGATGTAAATGGTTATAGCGCTTCAGCGCCGGAAATGATTTCGGTAAGTTCTGTGGTAATAGCGGCCTGACGGGCTCGGTTGTATTGGAGGGTCAGCCGATCAATGAGGTCACCCGCATTACGGGTGGCATTGTCCATCGCTTGCATTCGAGCGGCTTGCTCACCCGCCTCTGTTTCAAGGAAGGCTTGAAGTATGGTGGCTTGAAGGGCCATTGGCAGAAGTGAGCTGAGGATGATTTCGCCATCTGGCTCATAGAGATAGTCCGCAAATCCGGAGTTTTCTTCTTCTTCAGTTTCTTCGATCTGCATTGGGAGGAGCTGTGCATTGACGGGCTCCTGAGTCATGACCGATTGGAAGTGGTTGAAGCAAATCACCGCCTTTTCACAGGCGTCTTCCTTCAGTTTGACAGCAAGTTGCTCGGCAAGTGATTTCGCCACCTCTGAGAAGTCTTCTGGTGCAAGCCCTTCGTGTTGGTCTTCGATGTGCACCCCTTTGGACTTAAAGAATCCTTTGGCTTTTCGGCCGTAGAGCACCAAAGAGACTTTCTTGCCTTCGCTTTCGTAGCGGGCAAGCTCTTTCATGACAAACTTAAAGAGCTGTGCATTGAAGGATCCACACAGACCGCGGTCAGATGAAATGACCACCATCAAGATGTCGCTGGTGTTCTGGGGAACGCTCAGCAATACATGCTCGATGTCCTCTTCAGCAGCCACAACGCGCTCTAGTACGCGGCGGAGTGTTTGCTGATAGGGAGCTGCCTGCAACGCTTTTTCTGTTGCTTTGCGCATTTTTGCGCCTGCCACAAGCTTCATCGCACGGGTAATTTTGCGGGTGTTTGTGACAGATTTAATGCGCCGACGGATGTCGCGAAGTGATGCCATGATGGCTCCTGCTTAGGGATAAGGCAAAGTGAAAGGGGTTAGGGTTAGCTCCAGCTTTCGCTGAAGGTGTGAATGGCTTTGATGATGTCATCCTTAAGGGTGCCTTTTTTCATGCTCGCCTTAGGGGCTTTAATCGCTTCAAGCAAATCTTTGTGAGAGGCTTCGAAGTTGGCGGTGAGGTCATTGATGAATCGGTTGACATCTTTGAGCTCAAGGTTGTCGCAGGCACCAGAGTTACCCGCAAGGATGTGAACAATTTGCATCTCAACGGTGTTGGGTGAGTACTGAGGCTGCTTGAGAAGCTCAACAAGGCGGGCACCTCGTGTCAGCTGCTGCTGGGTTGCAGCATCAAGGTCTGAACCGAACTGAGCAAAGGCCTGAAGTTCACGGTACTGGGCAAGGTCCAAACGCAGGGTACCAGCCACTTCTTTCATTGGCTTAATCTGAGCAGAACCACCCACACGAGATACCGATACACCCACATTGACCGCTGGGCGAACACCCTGGTTGAAGAGGTCTGACTCGAGGAAGATCTGACCATCTGTAATTGAAATCACATTGGTGGGGATATAGGCGGATACATCACCCGCTTGGGTTTCACTGATGGGAAGTGCGGTGAGAGAACCGGCACCATCACGATCAGACATCTTTGCTGCACGCTCAAGAAGCCGTGAGTGGAGATAGAAGACATCACCAGGATAGGCTTCACGGCCTGGAGGGCGGCGAAGAAGAAGAGACAGCTGGCGATACGCAGTGGCTTGCTTAGATAGGTCATCGTAGATGCAGAGGGCATGCTGTCCAGGTGCTGGCTTTTCGGTTCCGTCATCACCTTTGATTGGAGTACCGGCTGGGACTGCAACACCGTCTTCAAAGATCGGACTGTTGTCACGGTAATATTCACCCATGGTCACACCGGTATACGGTGCGATGAACTGAAGCGGAGCAGGGTCAGAAGCACCCGCACAAACCACAGTGGTGTATTCCATGGCGCCAAACTCAGTAAGCTTACCAACCACCTGAGCCACAGTGGATTGCTTCTGGCCGATGGCCACATAGAAGCAGTGCATTTTTCGGATGGGATCGTTGATGAAGTCCTTCTGGTTGATGATCGTGTCAATGCAGATGGCTGTTTTACCAGTCTGACGGTCACCAATGATGAGCTCTCGTTGACCTCGACCGATTGGGATCATAGAGTCAATCGCTTTGATACCGGTTTGAACAGGTTCATGAACTGACTTTCGCTTTACAATCCCTGGAGCTTTGATCTCGACTTCTCGTCGAGGAAGGTCTTCTCCGCTGTTGCCGGTGATTGGGCAGACCAATGGGCCTTTGCCGTCAATGGGCTCACCAAGTGCGTTGACCACGCGGCCGAGAAGGGCAGGACCAACAGGTACAGATACAATCTCACCGGTTGATTTGACGGTGTCGCCTTCTTTAATCAGTCGATCATCACCGAAGAGCGCTGCACCCACATTGTCCTCTTCAAGGTTGAGAACCATGCCCCGAATGCCGTGTGGAAACTCGAGAAGTTCACCTGCTTTGGCATTTTTGAGGCCGTAGATGCGTGCGATACCATCACCAACTGAGAGGATGGTTCCAGTGGAAACGGCCTGAACACGGCCTTCATAGTTTTGGATTTGTTCTTTGAGGATCTGACTGATCTCTTCTGCACGAATTTTCATAAATGAATCCTGATTAAGTGGGGAAAATAATAAATTTAAAGAAGTGTGGCCGCAGGTGCGACCCATTTTGAAATCTGAGTATTACAGCAATGAGCTTCGGATTTCTTGAATGCGAGAACGGATAGAGGCGTCGTAAATGTCATCACCCACACGGGCAATGATGCCGCCGAGAATATCAGGGTCAACATCAAACTGAACAATGAGTTTGTTCGGATCAAGCTGAATGGCCTCTGCCAGCGCCGTTTGGATTTGACTGCGTTCTGCAGAGTCGGAAATGCTTTGAGCGGTGGTAACCACAGCACGCTTGCGTCCAGTAATGTCATCGGCCTGCTGCTCGTAGCTCTGAACAATGTCATCAAACAAGACTATTCGGTGTTTGTCGAGCAAGAGGTTGATGAAGTTGCTGGTCAACACATTGAAGTTGAGTTTTGCGAGCAATGCATTGAGTACATTTTTCCGTTCCAGTTCCGTAATGCTGGGGTTGGAGAAGACGCCGGCCATCAACCCATTGTCGGCCCTAAGTACTTCGTTGAATGCAGTGAGATCTGAACCGATGGCATCGACTGCATTGGTTTCTTTGGCGAGATCAATAAGTGCCCGTGCATAGCGGCGAGAGAGTGCGCTGCTAGACATTTGAGCCTCCTTCTTGCTTCAAGCTGTTTACAAACTCTGCGTTAAACCGTTGCTGGTCGGCATCGTTGAGGTTTTGCTTGATGTGTTGGGTGGCAAGTTCGACAGCCGCTTCAACCGCTTCTGCTTGAAGTTCACGCTTGGCGCGTCGAAGCTGCTCTTCAATGCTTTGTTCGGCAGTGGCCACGATGCGTTTTGCTTCTGCGGCACCACGCACTTTCATTTCTTCTTTGAGTTTGACTGCATCGCGTTCGGCTTCATTTCGCAATGCCTCGATGTGCGTTTCGATGGAAGACAATTTGTCGTTGATGCTTGAAAAATCGCTTTCGGCCTTTTGAAGCATATTTTGGCTGTCTTCGATGTCGTTTCGAATTCCACGGGCGCGATCTCGAACCATTTTCATGATGGGCTTGCGAGCAAAGAAGATGATCAAACCGATAAAGATGAGCAGGTTGATGCTCTGATTGATGTAGTTCATTCCACCGCCGGCGGCATTGGCCACTCCGGTGAATGTGACAAAGAGAAGGAGGAACTTGTGCATAATTGGTCTATCCTACGGCAAAGTCACGGCCAACGGCCTTGGTTGCAATTTGAGAAGCGATGTCTTTGGCGGCTGTTGTGAGTGCGTTTCGAGTGGCTTCTGTTTCGGCTTGTAGCTCCGCAGTTGCTGCTTCTATTTTGGCATCTGCTGAGGCTCTGGCCGCTTCGATCAGGGTGTTGTATTCTGCAAGCGCTTCATTTCTGGCTTTCAGGCGAAGGGCGCCGATTTCAGCTTGAGCTTCTTTCAATCGAGCGTCTAGTTCGTTTGTTTTTTCTTGGGCCTTTGCCTCAAGTGCCTTGGCCTCATGTTGTGCGCCGATTGTGGCATCTCCACGTGCATCAAGGTAAGCCAGCATGGGCTTGAAAATGATGTAATACAGCGCAGTGATGGTGACCGCAAAAGGAATAAACTGGAGAAGGATAAGCGTTGGATCTGGAATAATATTCATGGCGTTCGCTTTTGGATTTTGGACCTGATCGTCTCGAAGAGAAATTAGGCCTTGATTAAGGAAGCGCTTTTATCCTGATTCACACCAATCGGCAAGGTGCTTTATTCTTTGTTTTTTAACTGCCACTCTATGCAGAATAGACCCGCTGTCTCGGAGAAGACATCTAACGCCACGGCCCCTTCTTCTGTGATGAAATTTGTCACATGAATGTTGAAGTCCCATCTGGCGCCAATATACAATCCAGGTTGGATGGCGTATCGGATCCCCCCACCAATGCTGACACCTGTTCCTGCAAGCTGTGTGGCGATCTCTTTTGTGGCCAGATCTACATCTGCTGCTTCTGCTTTGGTGTAGGCAGTGGAGGTTTGTTTTACTCTTGGAAGATTGAAATGACTGCCAGCTCGGATGTAGGGGTTTACTGCGCTGTCTGGCTGCGGGAAATGCCGTCGAAAGGCGTAACCCATCCGAATGACCTGCATCCGTTGGGTCATGTATTGATCCTCAGCATAGAATGTGCTCATTCGATGAGACATGACATTCACTTCAAACTGATGGCTGTGCGGACGCCGAAGAGATCGGTAGCCCACCCAAGGTTGCAGATTTGGTCGAATCAGACCTTCATTTTCAGCGAAGGCCAGTTCTGAGGCGGATGTGGATCCTGACCATGCCAGATCTCCTTTGCCAAACGGAGAATAGTCCAAACCCATTAAGGCACCTGCAAAGGCAGTGGTTGACAATAAAATTAGCATGATGGGATCCTAAAATGGAATGCTTGGCTATATTAGAAGATAAGTCACCCATTGTCGAATCCAAATTCCATGCAGATTAATTCTCTTTCCATTGATGGCCTCTCAGCACTTCCACACTTTGAGTGGCGGGCAGACTCCCATTCTCCACGGCTCAATGGTCCATTGCCAAATGTCTATGCGGTGCGGGACGGGCTTGTTCTCGCCTTTTCTGTTTTCTCGACTGACCGATTGAAAAGACTTCTTGAACAATGGGGCTGGTCGCCCTCAGACATTGTGGAATCCGATGGACGAGTCATAGAGGCCCATTGGGAACATGCGCCCTTGGCAGAACAGTTTGTTGTAGAACAACCCAATCCCAGAATTCAGTTTCATATTGAACTCGAATTAAACGCCAGTGTGTTGGCAGATCTTCGTCGATGGACTGTCCGACAGCCTGAACTCCAGCTTGCGCTGTTGGAGTCACCCACCGTTCGAATGTCGATTTCTTGTGAGTTTGGTCAGCATCGTCGGTTTATGCGGATCCTTGTGGGTGGACTTTTTCTCGGCAAGGAAAAGATTGATCTCAGCACTGAGCCCCATTGGCTACCACAGTTGTGGCAGCACATGGATGCTGCTTTTTCCATTCATGATCCCCACATCGATTTGGCCAAGCAAGCCGCAGAGGCAGCATTTTCTGTCAATGGCCATGGCGATTATCTGAACTTTGTCGACTCGCTCCCGCATTTGTCTCCCATTCGCCTCATTCAAGCCGGTACACATTGGCAATTTTGGGTTTCAGAGCAGCCACTGCGGTCTTTCGGGGAAATGGGAGCACAGTCCATCAGGCATGCGGCCCTCTTGTATTTGTCAGGTGCCTCGGTGGTGTGGCTGGATGGGGACACCGGCTGTGCGGAACCCAAGGGGGTTCAAATCTGGGGTTTTTCAAAGTCTGTGCCAGAATTTGATTTCAAAAAGGCAGACAGCGAACTGCTTTCATTTCCAAAGCCGTGATCACTCCAATCATTCCGTGCGAGGGTGTTGTTGTCTGAATCTGAATTTTTGTTCGGCGCAATGTTTGAGAAGAGATGTCAGCACAAGCCGGACCCATTCTGACCCCTTTCACCGTTGCTGATTTCACCACTATTGGTCGTGTGGTGGGTTTAAAAACATGTTAAGGTGCGTCACTTTTGATGGATTTATGAACATGCTTTGTTCGGCGTTTACAGCTTCAGTCTTTGAATGCGCATGTGCAGCAATCCGAAGATGGCCGTTGTCAGTGTCATGAGACCCACTATGGCTAAAATAGACCACTCGGTATTCCAGCCTGTCCACGCATTTAGTGCATTTCCAGGAAAGGCCTGCACCATAAATTCTGGTATCTGAATACCCAATATGGGTTTGGTCAATTGCAAGATTGCCCGAATGACTTGTTCGATTACCAACAGAATAATGGTGGAAATGGCTGCAAACCCCGCACTCTGCCACACGGTGGATAGGCACATTCCCAGTCCCATGATCGCCAAATTCCCCAAAGCGCTTAACAGATAGGCAAACCCCAAATCCAAAATGGGCCCTGCATTTTTAAAATACAATGCCCCAATCATTACAGCGGGCAGTCCGGTGAGGGCAGCACATGCAACGGTTAGCATGGCTTGACTGAGCACCTTGGTGGAGAGCAATACCGTACGGGTAATGGGCTGCATGGCAGCATCTCTCAGACGGTTGCTGCTGCGTTCAGTGGCAATGCTGTCGCATGCGATCAGCAAAAGCAGGAGTGGCACCAGATACAGATTGCTGACCCACAATGCGCGGCCTGCCACGGCGGAGGCGTTTTGTCCAAGGGCCTGAATGACTGGGTGTACCGTTTCGCCCTGTGCACTGTGTTGATGGAGCAGCACAATGGTCAACGCCACAAAGGTCCCGATGAGCAAACTCAAGATCAACACCAGCCAAAAAGGTTTTTTTCGCTTTAAAATCAGCCACTCTATGGCCAATGCGTTGGCAATGTTCATGGTTGCTCCTCGGTGAGCGTCAAGAAGAGGTGCTCCAATGAATTTTTTTGGGGGATCAGTGCGCTGGCAAAGATTTGGTGTTGACACAAGGCTTGGTTTAGGCTCGAACCATCACCAGACTTTAGGGTCACAAGGCACCCTCGATCACAGTGCTCAAAAGACTTAACCATGTCCATCTGAGAGAGGGCTTGTTCAAGTGCGTGGCGGTCTGGATGAGTCACGCGATATCGATCGCCAACCCCGCTGAGTTCGTCAAAAGAGCCACACGCACGGATGTGTCCCTTGTCGATGACCACCAACCAGTCGCAGAGAAGTTCAGCTTCTGCCAAAATGTGTGTGCTGATTAATACACTGAGTTGTGCTTCTTTTTGCAGATTCAGTATGAGTTGACGGACATCGTGCACGCCCCTCGGATCCAGCCCATTGGTGGGCTCATCTAAGATCAACAGTTTGGGCTGGCCAATGAGTGCCCGTGCAATACCAAGGCGCTGTTTCATTCCCATTGAATAGCTGCCGACGGGATCATGAGCTCGATCAATGAGGCCGACTTTATCAAGCAGGGCAGAGAGATCATCTTGGGTTGTCATTCGCTTCCCGTATCTGGCAAATATTTCGAGGTTATCAAGGGCAGAAAGCTGGGAGTAAAATGCAGGTGATTCAACCATGGCACCAATGTATTGGCGTTGCCGAACTGGATCATGTTCACCAAAGACGGATACTTCGCCAGTGCCAGAAAGCAGGCCAAGTAGACATTTGATGGTCGTTGTTTTTCCAGCGCCGTTTGGACCTAAAAAAGCAGTAATTCGACC
>JAYYJC010000101.1:0-5826 GCA_036146655.1 Myxococcota bacterium
GTTAGATGCAGATTTGTGGTCATATAATTCGGACACTTTTGATGACATGGCTTGGACTGTAAACTTTGCACAGGCCGGAATGTTTTTCACACTCGAAAAGGACACCATAGCGGCCGTTCGCTGTGTTGCAGATTAGCCCAATATAGTTTCACTCATCAATGTAACCGAGGCTTTTGAGGGCATCTTCCATTTCATTTGAGATTTCGACAGCCTCATCAGTAATTGTACCAGCTTCGTATGCACGCTCAAAAGCAATTCGAATTTGGCGGAGTTCATTTTGACGGATGTCTATCGACTTTAGTTCGCCGGGGTCATTCAGCAAGTCATACACTTCGATGCCATCATCCCATATCCCTTTTATGCGGCCATCTTCACTAATGGCAACCTTTCCTTCTCGTTGTGCATATAATGGTCGCTGCTGATCGATGGTCACATCCCAGTTGGCATCTATTTTCAGACTTTTGGTGACAGCATCGGCTACCACGGCATTGTTAATAAGATCAGGCAACTCAGGTGCACCAACGGCAACAAATGGAACATGTGTTAAGGGCTCATATACCCATGCTTGGTGGCCAAGCTGTTGGTGCTCACCAAGCATTTCGCCATGATCGGAAGTAAGGATCAATACAGAATCATTTAAAATGGGCTTGAGCGCCTTTAATATCTGACCAACTGTCTTATCAGTATCCTCGACAACTGCATGATAGGCTCTTTTATAGTTTGCTATTCCATAAGCGTCTTCGGGCTTTAATGACTTCAATGACAGCCCCTGTCGTCTTTTACTGAGCAGCTTATCGTCTACATTCCAACGCTGCCGGCTTTCGACAGAAGGCCTCAATGGATGATGCGGACCGATGAGATGAATATAAAACAAATATCGCTCATTTTGAGGGTCAAGATTTTGCATCTTCTGTCTGATTTTTTTTGCCATTTGTGAGTCTGTGCTGAATGACCACTCATCAAATCCTCGATCAAAGCCCAGCTCCCTTCGCAATAATGGATTGGCATAATAGCCGATGTTGGTAAATTGCTTACGGCGTAGAACTTCAGCTAGGGTTGATGTCGTGGTCGGTATTGGTGGATAAGACTCACCACGGGCTCGCATCTTCGCCGGCATCGGATAATCCCAGCCATGTTCACGAATACTTTTTCCGGTCATAATCGAGATGACCGAAGGGGCTGTCCATGTACTGCTAGACCATGCCCGCACAGCTTGGGCTCCTTGGTCAACAAGAGAGTCAATGTTTGGGGTAGACGCTGTAGAAACCACATCTGATCTAAGTGTATCAATGACCAGGACAACTGCGTGTCGTTTAGCCCCCTCTGCAACTTCAACTGGTTCGGAAGGCTGAAGATTTGTGCAAGACAACAAAATAGATGAAAGCAAAGCAATAAAATAATAACGCATAATCAACACAAAGAACCAAAACAAGATAGGTAGTAGCCGGGGGCGATTTGAACCAAGCACAAAATGCACAACTGCACATACAAATTCATAGGTCTGTTGAACTACAACCGGCTGAATTAAATACGCTTGTCACCCTCGCCCAGCAATGCCGCAACCGTTATAACCACATTTTTCAGGACTTTCATCTCTTCAGTGTCGACGGACACCCTGATATTCGTCTTGAGCTAATACTGAGATACCGCCCCCACCGAGGGATGCCCTTTGGATTTAAGGCCATAGAACGGTTTCTGAATGCCATACAACAATCGATTAATCCACCCGGAGATTGGACAATCGTTGATGAACTTGTCCTACTTCGGAAAAACGAACACCAATTTTCGTTTACTCAGGGCAGTTTGTTGCCCTACCATCCCCCTCTGCCATTCATCAAGAAAAGCTTCAAACATCCGATTTCAACTTCAATCGTTCAATCCCCCAAAGAACTTGAAGAATTTAGAGACTTTCTTAATGTTGTGGCGTTCAGATCGGACGACAGCCTCTACGCATCAGATTACCTTCGTCTTGGCCTGAGATACCAAGAAGAGCTCATGCGTCAGTTTGCAGATGGACCAAATAACAATGCGGCAGCAAAACTGTTGCAGCCATTGTTGTTTCGGGGACTGATTGACGACCCATCCATCCGAATTGTTGCCAAACGACAAATCAGAGAAGGTTCTAGCGAAACCCGAAGGCACGCCAGCCGAATCTTAATTCTAGCGGCAGCCCCAAGTAAAAACGATATTCTCGATGCAATACAACAGTACGGCATCCAGTTTTCAAGAAACATCAAAGCACTTCAAAGAACCACGGACACTTTGCAAGGCATTGATACTGCAAACACCAGTGCACAAGGCATCATCATTACGGATGTCGTAGATGGAATAATTCAAAGTCCTGGATTTTTGATTGCGGTCGCACGACGGTTTGAGTTGACAGACTATTTGGCCATTTCTACCGTGAAGTCAGAGGCAAACTTGACAGGGCTTTGCTTATTAGTCCTCCACATGCATCCGTTTCATTATTCTTTTCCAGGTCTGAAGCAAAAGCTTATCAATGCATTTGTCAACCCAAAGTTTCATTGGTCAACTCGTGCTTTAAGTGCGCACACTTTGTACCGACTTTATCCAGACTGCGAACATGGGCGACTGTTCATCAAGTTCGAAGAACAACCTGAAGAGTTAAAGAGAGAAATATTTCGAGTGGTAGCAGATTTGCCAGGTGGGCTCGGACGCGACTTGTTACGAAAACACTACTCTAATCCCAAGTACACTTCGTGGGTTTTGCAAGCGTCTGCCATTCACAGTGACCCGATTATTCTTCAAATGGCGAAGAAGCAATACAAAGAACAAGAACAATTGTTTCAAAGTTTATTCTTGAAGCATTTAAGGGACCTTGCCGGTTCATCCACCCGCACCATTTTACAACAAATCAAGGATAAGACGGTCCCGTCACTCAAAGAGAGCTATAGCCGTTTACAACTCATGCTCTGTACGATTCGCGAACTTCAGCAAATACACCTTCGTCTTCCACAGTTGCTTACTTTATTGTCGTACGCCAGTCAATCTGCAAGCTTTATTTATTGGCCCTTGGTCACTCAAGCCACGGCCGCTGCTCAACCCACACTTCGTGAAGCAGCAGCAGATGTTTTGGGGGCATATGCGAGCCCAGTGTGCACCCCATATTTGCTTGATCTATTAAACGACCCAATAGAAGGCGTGGCTCTAGCTGCCATCAAAGCCCTCGGCTCAACAGGTGATACGAAAGCATTTCCAGTTTTGAGAGAGTTGGCAAGGGGCAAGAGTAGCCGTCGCACCTACGCACGGATTGCGATTCGTGAACTTGGTAATCCTCCCCAAGCCACTGACCCCAAAGTTAGACTCCGAATACACTCACCCTCGCCATTGACACCTGAAGAAAGACAAGTCATCACTGAAGTGCTTCAAGAGTCAAAAATGATTGCCCAATTTCAACTGCGAAATATCGAAGGCGTTCTTCCAATCTCAGACTCTGCAGTGCCCCTTCTTCACAGATTATGCACTTATTTTAATACCATCCATCAAAGATATTCGCATTTCCGTTGGAGCATACATGACACCTATGGTCTACTCAGATACGATGGCCATCAATTCTTTGTCAGCAATACCAAAGGACAGTTGATTAGAGCCGCTGGCTGGATCGGAAACGCACCACAATCTGGACATTTCAGGCAACTTGTTCCTGCTGATCAAAGCACTCAGGCCTCCGAACGATCCGTTCGAGAGTCTGGGCCCGCAGTTGAACGGTTGCGGACTGTTTTAAAAGACAATGGCAGAGATCCAGATCTCGAAGGCATTTATTTAAGCGGAGTCAGTGAAGCCGAAGTAGAAGTGCTAATAGATTGGCTTAAATCTGAAAATATCCAACGGGTGATTGAAGCGTGCATTATCATTAAAAGGTTGGCGGTTGAACAAACTTTACCTTATTTGTCTCCCCTACTGACATCCCACGAGATCGATGTCCAGCGCTACGCAATCGATGCTTTAGGTCACATTGGAAACAAAGAAACTTTGGAAGTACTCAGAGCCAAATCGGCTTCAATATCTCCACCCTTAAGGAGCATATTGCAAGAATCGATTGCAAGTATAGAGTCAGCCCTATCCGTTTGAGGGTGCAAGTTTGGGCTGACAAGAATTGATTATTCAGATATGATTGTCAATAATACACCATATATATTGAGGATAGAATGAGACACGCATTCTACATTGTTCTATTGTCGACAGGCTGTACTTGGATCAGCTACGAAGAATTGGAAACAGCCAAACAAAGTTCTGACAATGATGGCGATGGATTTATTTTCACGGATGACTGCAATGACAGTGACCCAAACATAAATCCAGCTGCTGAGGAAGAATGGTACAATGGTATCGATCAAAACTGTGATGGCCTGAATGATTATGATGCCGATGGCGATGGCTATGTGGCTCCCGGCTATGAAGGTGCATTGACGGACAACAATCCTGAAACGGTCATCAATCAGGGTGGAGATTGCAATGATGATGACAGCACCATATTCCCAGATGCAATTGAAATCTGGTATGACGGTGTTGACCAAGATTGTGGTGGAGACAATGACTATGACGCCGATATGGATGGCTATGAAGTCGACAATGAAAATCACAACGGTGACGACTGTAACGACGACATCACTGACTCAAACAGCGACGGAATAGCTGACGGATTTGCAATTAATCCTGGCGCCACTGAGATTTGGTATGATGGAGTTGATCAAGATTGCGGTGGGGAAAGTGATTTTGACATTGATGGTGATGGATATGTCCCAGACGGCTATGAAGGTGAATTAACAGACGGCATCCCTGAATCTGCAATAGATCTCGGGGGTGATTGTGATGACAATGACAGCACTATTTTTCCAGACGCAGTAGAGACTTGGTATGACGGGATCGATCAGGACTGCGGTCAAGAGAACGATTTTGATGCTGATATGGATGGATACGCCCCATCAGACCTTGTGCTTCCTGAGGGACTGACCGAAGATGATGTTGGCTTACCGCTATTGGATTGTAATGACAGTGACGCAAACAGCTACTTTGGGAACATCGAAGTGCTCAGCGACACTGTGAGCGACAGAGACTGTGACGGCGCTGCAGATACATTTCTGATTGCTGAAAGCGACAACATTCACTTTACAAATACGGATGGATTATCTCTTCCATCTGCACTACGGTTGGCGACAAACAACAACACAGTATTTGTGTCGTTCATTGCTGAAAACTTGGAGTTAAATGCCCTTCAAGGTGGAACCACAGCAACTTACTTCAAAGTTGGCCTTGCCATTGAGTTTGACATCGTAAATTTATTTGAAGGCCCGATAGACATCTTTAGATGGCAGGGATTTACTGCACTTGGCTCACAGTTTATTTATGAACTCAATCAAGGCCACAGCATTGCCGTGACCGATGACTACTTCATGGGAGCCCTTGGCCTTCAGTTAATCGACAGCAATGGCTCCATTCCAACAAATAGAGCACTTCGTATCGGTGCGCAAAATCTGAATACATCTACCTTTGGCAACTGCTTATGCTATGCCAATGAACCAAATGTCCAGCCATTTGAGGATGTCGATCTCATGATTGACAGCAATGACCGTTTGCATGCCATTGGCTGCGAGTCAGATGTCAACTCGGGATTTCTTCAATACCTTGTGGCTGACCCTGTTGCATGTACAGACAATACGCAATCGCATGACTTCGATACTGTGGTACCAGATGTTTATACCAGTCAATGCCGCTTACAGGAGCTTGACTCCACAACAGGGATTGTCTACACGGAGTCTGACAACATCATTACGCCGCAACACTTTGATTCTGTCAACACCCCAC
>JAYYJC010000102.1:0-10000 GCA_036146655.1 Myxococcota bacterium
GGTCACTGAGGCGCTGACCTTTGCAGCAGACAGCCACCTGGTTTTTGCAGCCATGGTAGATGCAGACTCAGATGGCAACTACGACGCCCCCCTTGGCCTAATGCCAGATGTGTTTTACCCCCAAGCCGTTCTGATTGGCACCCAAATAGATGTCCCTGGAATATTGCTGGGCAATGGCTCAGACGGTCTGGAAGTCTCCTATTTAAGTACTCTCTTTGACTCTGTCACCTATGACAACGGGCAAACATATCCAGATCCAGACGGTGCCAGCATTAATCTCGACCCAAGGTACCGCTCTGCCGTCGACAATAACGATGGGATGTATTGGTGTGCGGCCACCAGTTTGTTTTTTGGCGATCCGAGCATTGGCGATGCCCAATATGGAACACCCGGTACCGAAAATGATTCTTGTCCCATTCCACAAGACGAAGACGGCGATGGATTTACCGACGATGTGGATTGCAATGACGACCCCACCGATCCCAATTCATCATCCATCAATCCAGGTGCCGCCGACAGCAGCATTGATGGCATCGACCAAAACTGCGATGGCATTGATGGACCCGACCTCGATGGGGATGGGTACATCGATGCGGCCGCAGGTGGAGACGACTGTAATGACGATCCCAATGACGCAGATGGAGACGGTGTGGCTGATGGTTACACCATCAACCCAGGCGAAATTGACGATTCTGCGGATGGTACTGATCAAGACTGTGATGGTTTAGATGGCCCCTATGTGGCTGACTTTATGGTCGATGACCTCATCGAAGGCGATCTCATTTTGACTGAGTTCTTGGCCGATCACGTTGCGGTGTCAGATGGCGACGGCGAATGGATTGAGTTTCAAGTCAATCCGACCCTCACCGGTTCTCTTGATTTACAAGGCTTAAGTGTGTCAGACTTGGGAACCAACAGTTTTGTCATTTCGGACAGCCTCATCGTCTACCCTGGTGAGTATGTCTTGCTGACAAAAAATGGCGACAGTGCAAGCAACGGCGGAATAACCGGTCATTATGAATATGGTTCCGCAATGAGCCTTAGCCAAAGTGGCGACAGTGTCGTTCTCAGCAACAGCATCTTGTCGATTGACAGTGTGATTTGGAACAGCACCTTTGGTTTTACCATTTCGGCTGGCGCCTCCACCTCGCTTGAGCCTGGCTACATTGACTTTACACTGAATGACGATGGGTCCAACTGGTGCGACGGTTCCACTGCATATGGGGCCGGAGACTTTGGCACCCCCGGTCTCCCCAACGACAGTTGTGGCTATGCCGTCATAGATCAAGACGGTGATGGCTATACCAATGACATTGATTGCAACGATAATCCCAATGACCCAAATGCCCCGCTCACAAACCCTGGTGCTCCCGACGACAGTGTGGATGGTCTCGACCAAGACTGTGATGGTTTCGACGGACCTGACAATGACGGCGATGGCTTTGCGGACAGCAATGCGGGAGGCGACGACTGTAACGACGACCCCAATGATCCCAACGCCCCGTTGATCAACCCAGATGCCATTGACAACACCATCGATGGCATTGATCAAAACTGTGATGGGTCTGATGCCATTGACAACGACGGAGACGGCTATGTCGACAGCAATGCTGGCGGTGATGATTGCAACGATGATCCCAATGACCCAAATGCCCCGCTCACAAACCCTGGTGCTGCCGACGACAGTGTGGACGGTCTCGACCAAGACTGTGATGGTTTCGACGGACCAGACAATGACGGCGATGGCTTTGCGGACAGCAATGCAGGAGGCGACGATTGCAATGACGACCCCAATGACCCCAACGCCCCGTTGATCAACCCAGATGCCATTGACAACACCATCGATGGCATTGATCAAAACTGCGATGGGTCTGATGCCATTGACAACGACGGAGACGGCTATGTCGACATCAACGCTGGCGGTGACGACTGCAATGATGATCCCAATGACCCAAATGCCCCGCTCACGAACCCTGGTGCTTCCGACGACAGTGTAGACGGTCTCGACCAAAATTGTGACGGGTTGGACGGACCTGACAATGACGGTGATGGCTATGTCGACAGCAGCGCAGGAGGCGACGATTGCAATGACGATCCCAATGATCCCAACGCCCCGTTGATCAACCCTGATGCCATTGACAACACCATCGATGGCATTGATCAAAACTGTGATGGGTCTGATGCCATTGACAACGACGGCGATGGCTATGTCGACACCAACGCTGGCGGTTATGACTGCAATGATGATCCCAATGACCCAAATGCGCCCCTCATTAATCCAGGCGCCACCGATGACAGCATCGACTCAATCGACCAAAATTGTGACGGGCTCGATGGACCAGACCTTGATGGAGATGGCTTTGTGGACAGCAGCGCAGGAGGAGATGACTGCAATGATGACCCCAATGACCCCAATGCGCCCTTTATCAATCCAGACGCCATTGACATCCCAAACAATGGCATTGACGAAGATTGTGATGGACTGGACAGTACCAGCACTCAGCCGTTAAGCATTGCAGATCTCCAAGTGGGCGACTTGGTCATCAACGAGGTGATGCAAAACCCGCAAGCAGTGGGAGATTCCGATGGCGAGTGGTTTGAGGTCTGGGTATCCAGTGGGCTCACCCAGAGCATCGATCTTGACGGACTGGTCATTAAAGATCTCGACACCAACAGTTTTGCCATCTCAGGTTCACTCATTGTCTCTCCTGGGAGCTACTTGGTATTTGCCAAAGAAACAGATCCAGCCGTCAATGGTGGCCTCACACCTGATTATGTCATCGACAGTTCTACCTCTTTGGGCAACGGCAGCGATGAGTTGGTCTTGGAAGCAAACGGGCTGGTCATTGATGAAATCGCATGGGACAATGGGGCCACTTTTCCGGACCCCAATGGGGCGACCATGACACTCAATGCATCCGTTCAAAACAGCGCAGACAACGACGACGGCGCCAATTGGTGCCTCGCCACTTCCAGTTATGGCGCAGGAGACTTGGGCACCCCAGGTGCCGTAAACGACTCCTGCAACTAGGACTTATTGGCAGGGCGTATTGGTTTGACCTGGAGTTCCCAGATCACTTGTGGTTCCAATGGCTTCCGTAGACATGCACCAATTGCCAAGGTCATCGTTGGCGGTGGCATCGGTGGAGCTTGGCTCAAGTTGAATGGAGACCCCAGACTCGACCCAATCTGCGGTATAGCTAACCGAGTCGAAAGTCGACACAGAGCCATCAATGTCTTGATAGGACAGCGCAATGCTGTCGCCACCCTGATTGAGGCTGAAACTGGTGCTTCCCAACTGAACATTGGCCAAACCGTAACAACTTTGGGTACCTACTGAGATCCAAGCGTGATCGCCAGGTGAGAGAACCACATGATCGCCAATCACTTTGCTCGAACCTGAGTCAGCCAACTGCAAGCCACGAATATCAAGGCTCTGAGTGGCTGTCGGATTGTAAACGATTTCCACATACTCACTGGTGCTGTCTGAACATGCACCATCATTGTCTGGGTCAGCCATGAACTCCGTGATGATCAGCTCTCCTTCGGTCACATCCCAAATACAGCGTTCGCCTTCGCAAGTTCTGTTCCAACCAGAAAGGTCACTGCTGGTGCGGGGCACAATTTTAAAGGAATCATAGCTGAAGTGAAGTATTCCCTGTACGGCATCAAAAGTATCACCTGCATTCACCAAACCAGGCTCGACATCAAAGAGATCGTCTACCCATACACCATCAATGGCCCAACGGCCATCAGAGGTTTGCTCTTCGGTAACCACTCCATTTTCGATGCGAACCAAGACCCCTTCGTAGGGCTCAGCGGTCTCCAAACTCGCCAACACTGAAGAATCCACGACGGTAACAGTTAAGTCACCCTCAAAAGACCCTGTTTTGGAAATGTCACCAGGATCAAGAAGTTTAATCTCGGTCATGGTTTGGTAGGTCGTCAGGTCTGATTCTTGCCCACCCTCTGCACAATCGGGATCGTCGGTATCCACCAGACCGTCGTTGTCGTTGTCTTGATTGTCTTCGCAGGTATCTGGGTACTCCCAGACTTCACCGCTGACTGTGATGACATCCCCTTGTTGAATGTTGAGGGCGATGGCTTCATCAAAATAGTAATACACAAACAAACCGGAATGGGCTCCTCCACTGGGGTTCGCAATGTAAAATCCATATTCTGTTGCCGGGGAAGAAACCACAGCATCCGTGATGGTTACCTGTGTTCCGACGGGAATGAGGCCTTGCTGGATGTCAAAGATGCTGTCTTGAGCAGTTCCGGTGTCGGAGGTATCTGATGTGTCAGCAGTATCCGCTGAGTCTGTGGGCTCAGCTGTGTCTGTTGGTTCGGAAGTATCCGAGTTGCCGGTGTCCTCAACAGTATTGTCTGCGGTATCTTCTGTGGCTGCTGTATCGCTCTTTCCCTTGATGGTAGAGCACGCCAAAAGCAATGTGATCAAATGCATTTCTTAATCCTTCATTTTAAAACCCCGCACAACTAACTGATTTTCAAATTAAAATCAACCTTTAACCGTCAAAAACACCCGTCAATGGTATTTTGAATTTCTCATCAACACTCATTTCAAGACAGAAGATCGGCCGTAAACGCAGGAACACGCTTTGAAAAAAGAATCAATGCACCACAATCCGAATGCGATCTTGACCACACTGTATGACAAGCCGAATGACTGTCCGTGGCCATGCGCCCGTTGCAGGGACAACAGGGTCAATGGTCAGTCTTTGTTTGGATGCCACTTGGCCGCAATGCATTCCGCCACTTTGTCATTTCCACGGGCATTTAAATGACCAGAGTCTCCTGCAATTGTAAAAGGCTGTTGCCCACCGTGACAACACAGTCTGAGATCCAGCAGAGGGATGTCCGGGTGTTTTTGTGTGACGGACTGCATCCAGTGCCACAGGGCGTATTCCTCTGCGACATCTTTATCCTGTTGCACATCTTTACCAAAGAGCATGGCCGCAAGCATGACACGGCCATTCCATTGCGTGGCCATTTTCTGCATGGCCAATACCACTTCAGTCCGTTCCGAACCATTTACACGAACAATCCCACGATGTGACATATCGGAACTGACATCATCCGTAATGGGACCATTTAGTTTGGTGTGAAGAAAAGTATAAGTTCGAGAGTAACGGGACAGAAAAACACTCAGGTAACGGGACCATTTAATGTGCCGCAGCATCTCCCAATCGCTCACGAGTGCCGGACGATCATCGTGAAAAGACGGAAAGACAATGGTCCAGTCAGGCTTATAGTGCTGAACGGTGTCCTCAAAAATCTTAAAGACCTGAACCGTTGAATACCCTGGCTGCGCCGCATTGATGACTTCGACCTCGTCTTTTCCCATTGGGTTTTCTGCGTTGAACTTGTCTTGGAGCCGAACAGCCATGGTGTCTGAATCATCCACCCCCCAACCAAATACAGTGGAGTCTCCCATGATGGCAATCCGCATCAATTGCGGTGGTTTATCCCTTTGAATGGCCGTGCGCAATCCATCTGAGTTGGTGTTCACCACAAAAGTGTTGTTGTTTTGAGGGTCCGTCAGGCTAAGGTTCTGCGCATTGAGTTGCATCCGCCAACCCAAAATATCTGCCAGTTGATCCGAGTCATCACCAACAATGCGTAATCCCCCTTCCAAAAGGACCACCACGAACAACACCACTAGCAATGCAAATGAAAATCGTTTACGGTGCGTCACTTTGGGCCTTATTCTGGGACATCCAGCTGCCCCTGTGTGTTGTCGCCGTAACAAACGACCATGTTGCCCTCTGTTAGGCCACAGGTGTGTAGATTTCCAGCACTTAAATATTGAAAGGTGTTTCCAAGCAGCCCTCCCGAAAGGCCGTAGCTGTCCCCTCCCCAACAAATCCCCTGATTGTTGGGATTAGTGATGCAGGAATGGTACAGCCCGACCACAAGACTCGTGGCCAATACGGGTGGCGTATCGGTGGCCCCATCGGCATTTGTCCCCCAGCATTCAGCACGGCGGTTGGCGTTTATGCCACAGGAATGCGCAAAGCCAGCCCCGATGGCTGTGAACTCACCACCACCCGCACCGAGTTGACCAAAGGTATCGTCGCCCCAGCAGACAGCGGCACCACTTTGAACCAGTGCGCACACATGATTGGCTCCTGCATCAATGTCCATGTACACCCCTTGAGGAACAACTTCCAAAGGCTCTGTGCCTTCCTTGCCCCAGCACTGAATGGCGTTGGCATAGTCTAAGCCACAGACAAAATCCACGCCAGCGACAATTTTTTGAAAATAGCGTTGAGGATTATCCACTTCCCAGTCGCCCCAGCAAGTGATCACACTGTCAAAACCCAACCCGCAACTAAAGTGATTGCCGAGTGCAAAGCTTCGAAAAGGAATCCCAGACGGCACATCAAGCTGACCTTCGATGTTGCGCCCCCAGCAGACCGTCGATTGATCTTGGCGAACGGCACAATTGTGCCAGCCACCTGAAGCCAAAACCACCCACTCGCCGTCCGGCCATTCCCCTGTGTCGGGTGGTGGCGGTCCGGTATCAATGGGCGCCGTGTCGATTGGACTGTCGCTGGGCTCTGGTGTGTCTTCCGGTTCTGATGCGGGCTCGGCGTCGCCAGTGTCCTGGTTCAAACAACTTTCATCATACTCGCAGCCAGCATCGACACAGTCCACAGCGCCATCCCCATCGTTGTCTTTGCCGTCGATGCAATCTTTTGGAGAGTCCCCTTCATCATAAAAACACCCTTGGCATGCCCAAAGCAAGATGCTGATCATACAAATCCCTGAAATTGACGCTGTTCAGACAGAATACCCCAAGACAATGCCATCGCAAATCATTTAGAGATCCACTTCAATAATTATGGTGGGCCCCTCATGCACCAAATCAGTGGGAGTGACATGACACGCCCAATTACCTGGTGAAAGGTCAGTTGCAGGAATCGTGTCATCCTCATGATAAGTCATCGCAGGCTGCCCAGTGTACGGGACCCCATTAAAGTACCAATCGAACTGGTAATACACATTGTCATTATTGGGATCAACGGCAACAGAATCAATTTCACAAATCAGAGGTGTGGTTTCTGATGGCGAGAAGAACGAAAGTGTCACTGCAGAAGGGCCAGAGACGACACGCCGAACCAATCGAACTCCAGTGTCTTCGATTCCCTGTCCAGGGGCAAAGAACATTCTTGAACCTGCCGTTAGAAGGGAAGTGGTGTCACTCCAACCACCCCCTTTTAAAATGTACAACAGGCCGTCACCAGTGTTCCAAGGGTCGATTCCGGCAAGTGGATTATTTACAAACTGATCGGCTGTCCACTCTGATAAGTTTCCATGCATATCAAATAGCCCAAAGCCATTTGGAAGAAGCGATGCACCTGGCTTCATGATGTCTGGATAATTTGGGTCCTGGGCGTTCCCGCAGAACCATGCAAAACTGCTGAGGAAGGGGGGATTGACATCTCCATCAAGAATGGTGACAGTGGTGTCATTAATGCCGTTACCACAAACATCAATGGATGAAGCTGAACCACCCCCATCACTCCCACCACCGGTCCAAAAGTCAGTCGGAGAATGAGACCGTGCGGCATACATCCATTCGGCTTCCGTTGGAAGACTGTACCCATTACAGGCCTTGGGAGGCATTGACTCTATGCAGTAGATTACCCCATTGTCATCTTCGCAGTCGTAACAATAATCAAGACTGTCAGGATAAATGGCATTGTGCCGTTCTGTCAATGCATTGGCAAAGAAGGCGGCTTCGAACCATGACATGCCACCCGCAGGCAAGTCGTTGTTGATGTAACCGTCAGGCAAATTAATTATGTCACCATGGGCATAAAATCCCAACAATTCATGGAACATGTTTTGAGTCACTTCAACCGTCATCATGTAGAAGTCCTGATGGATTTGGTATTGGCCTAGGGGCTCAAATCCCTCTTTAATCAACACAAAATCAATTCCAGAGCCATCTCCCAGTGGGATTGATTGGTCACACGCAGTGGTGTCGCACACTCCGCTTTGAGCAATGACTTCAAATCCGGACTGAATCCCATTGTCAGGAGTCACAATACAACGGAAAGTGTCGCCAAGGGTCAATGCGCTGGCAGGTATCGTGTCCCCAATCTTGGAGGTAGTGGAAACTGCACCAGAATAAGCTTGACCGTTCAATTCCCACTCGATGGTATAGCCAACCGAAAAAGCATTGGGATCAATTGAATCTACATCTACCTCACAAAACATGTCGGTGGTTCCATCGTTAAACTCTGGTGAAATCAAAATTTCTGGTTCAGAAGGGATTGTTCGAACGGTTCTTACCAAACGCAGACCAAAAGTCGAAGACGCATTTGTTGAAAGGCTTTCCATACTCCACTGGCCACTTCTAATATCAGACGGCCTTTCTCCACCATTGCCCCCACGAATAATGGCATGGTCACCCCATTCATCAAACTGGTATGGGTTGGCGTACTGCGCAGGAAAGTCAAAACTGGAAAAGTCCTGATAGGTCCATTCGGTCGTTCTTTCTGAGACATTGCCATGCATGTCGTAAAGACCAAAACCGTTTGGAAGTTTTTGGGCCACGGGCTTCGTTAATGTTGTGTAGTTGTTGCTATTTTGATTTCCACAGAACCAAGCAAAATCTTGCAAGGATGAGGACACCGAGTCATTTATTGTGACGGACGAATTGCATGCATCACTGTCGTAATCCCCACCATCTGTGAACCCGTTTCCAGTCCAGAAGTCATTGGTGGTTCCTGACCGTGCGGCGTATTCCCACTCTGCGGAGGTGGGCAGTCTGTAACCATCACACAGGTATGGATTTTGATTTGGATAACATTCCACACTGCTTCCGTTGTTGTCACAATCATAACAATGCTCGAGCGTGCTTCCTTCCGTGTCATTGTGTTTATCCGTCACTAAGTTGGCAAGATAAGCATTTTCATGCCAAGAACTGGCATTGTATGGGTACTTTGCTCCACTACCGATGTTATTAATTGGAGCCGAGATAGAGACCAAGAGTTCTTCAGCCACTTCCTGTGTCACCTCAGTCGTTCCCATGTAAAAGTCTTGCGTGATTTCATACCGCTCAAGCGGGTCAACGCCGGCAGGAATAAGGTTCATCTCCATTTGAATGCTGTTGCCTACATCAAGCGTAAAATCACAGGTTCCATATTCACAGTACGGTCCCACAACCACTGTTTCAGTCTGCGTAACTTGCGCAATGCCATCCGTCACGGTCGCTGCACAAGTCCATGTCTCCCCTTCAATCAGGTTTAACGCTGGCACGGTATCCCCATTGATGGTGACCCCTGAAGACGATGTCCACACATAGCTGTTGCTCAATGGCTGATTGTCGGCATCCGTCGATCCATCACCGAGACAAATCAGATCATCGACTCCTTCTTCTGGCTCTTGGGGCAAGATTTCAACCGTCAGCATTGACGGCGGCCTATTTGCGACGGTGACAAAAACGCTTTGTTGGACTGAGCCACCATTATTGTCTTCGGCACTGGCAGAGCACTCTAGAACTTCTCCGGGAGCCACTGCCACTGATAGGTCTGCGAGATTAAGTGTGGCTACATCTTCAGCAAGAATATTACCGTTCATCATCCAGTTGTAAGCTATTGAAGGCGAACCACTGTCATCGATGTCGGTTGCCTGCCCACTGCAGGTGATGGCTTGGTCATTGTATGGATTCTGAGGGCTAATGCTCAGGTTAGAAATCACCGGATTGGTGTTCTCGATGGTCACCGATGCAGAGTTTGTCACAGTGAGTCCGCCACTGTCTTCAACACTGTATGTACACACCAACTCGTCACCCACATCGGTATTTGTGCTGTCAACCGTATAGGTGTTGGTGGTTCCCAACGGTTCATTAGTCGTATTGTTTGTCCAAAGATACCCTTCAATCAATCCAACAGATTGGTCAATGTCAAAACCAAACCCGTTACATATTAGTTCATCGCCAGTTGTCACATTTTGGTTTGGGCTAATC
>JAYYJC010000103.1:0-14785 GCA_036146655.1 Myxococcota bacterium
TCAGTGGGGGCTGTCATTTCTGGAGGCTTGTTTTCAATAACCACAGATGTGGTGCTGCTCCGTTCAGCGAAATCAAAGTCAGTTGCAGTGGCCGTACATCTGATTTCATCTCCAATTGAGGCGATTGAGGGGGTGAGTTGAATACTGTCCCCCGCCCCTAAATTTACAGCCATGGTCACATTCTCCCACTGATAGGTGGGAGTGAGTTCCCCATCATTTAAGTCTGTGGCTGCGGCGGAACACGACACAAGGCTGTCGGCAAATACAGATTGACTCGGATCAATAACAGGTGGTCCCGTCAATTCTGGCTCAGTGTTCATTACCATCACGGTCACACTCTCGACAGCTTCCCCGCCAAAGCCATCTGTTGCTGAGATTTGACACTCAACCGCATCTCCAACGGAAACTGAAACGGTCGATAAATCTACAGTTGTGGCGTTGTTAAATACAGGCTGTTCATTGAGCAGCCACGATCGAACAACCGTGGGTTCCTCGCCATCCGGATCTATCGCATCGGTAACACAGTTCACAACCGCGTTGGCCTCAGGACCTTCACCATTGGTGGGAGTCCATGTGAGGCTTGGTGGCTCAATGAATTCGGGCGCTCGGTTGGAAACCTTTACACTGGCACTGGCTGTCGCAAAACCAGAGTGATCATCAGTGACCAGGACTTCACATTTGATGTCTGTCTCAGGGCTAATTTCAAAATCGCTCAGGTCAATGTTCGCAGTATTGGCAAGGGTCTCTTCTGTTTCGCCGATCACCTTCCAGGTGTACTCAATGTCTGTGAGTTCAGTTTGATTCGGGTCATCGGCTTCAATCTGACAAGTCAGAATACTGGTGTTGTACACATCCGGTCCGGTATCGGCATCAATATCAATAGCGGCGATGACAGGATCCGTATTTTCCAGCCGTACTTCTGAACTGAGTGTGACCGATCGGCCGCCAGAATCTGTGGCGGTGGCCACACACTGAATCGAACTGTTGACCGTGGCACCACTTTCGCTGGTAACCGTAAAACCCGGTGAATCACCAACGGATACGCCATTGACTCGCCATTCATAGCTGGGCTCAAATGACCCATCTTCTTCATCGGTTACCACGGCATAGCATGTCAATGACGTCCCAATAAAAACACCTGTCTCTGGGGTAATCAGCACACTTTCGATGACCGGTTGCGCATTGTCGGATTGATCAGCGCCATTTTGGTCTTTCTCACTGCGAACCAAGCAGCCCATCAGAGTAAAAAATAGGATTGACATTCGAACCCTCCTGCAATGGGGTTAACTTATTTCTATTGCAGCCATATTCCAAGTTTTATGACCACTTTTATCGATAAAGCCCAAACCAAGATTGTCCAATCCGTGCACATCGGGTCTCGATTGGATGCCTGTGCATTGGCTCTGTTTCCGAGTTTGGGCACCCGATCACAGGCAAAAAAATGGATAAAAAAGGGGTACATTGTGCAAAATGGCCACAAGGCCAACCCCGCTCGCTTTGTCAACATCGGTGATACCGTCACGCTTCAACCCGCAGCAATTTTGCCCAAACCGCTGGACATCCCCCTAGAGTTTGCCTTTGAGGACTCTCACATCGCTGTGGTAAATAAACCGGCGGGCTTATTTGTGAGGGGTCGCCATCCCAAGACCCTGGTGCGGGCATTGAGGCAACATGCCATGCTGTCCACCGAAACAGATGCCCTCGCTTTCGTACAACCGGTTCACCGCCTCGACCAACGCACCTCTGGTCTGGTGGTCTGTGCCAAGACCAAATCCACTCAAGTGGCACTGGGCAAAGCATTTGAAACCCGCCAAGTTCAGAAAAAGTACCACGCCATTGTCTGTGGTCATTTGGGTTCAGGTGAGTCGACGACTCCCATCGAAGGGAAAGACGCCCATACATCTTGGTACCCCCTCCAGCATGTGCGCTCACTCCATACAGATTGGCTCACCGTCTTAGAAGTTCAAATTCAGACGGGTCGGACACATCAAATAAGACGGCACCTGAGCGAAATTGGACATCCGATTTTGGGAGACGACCTGTATACTGAAGGGCCAGTCTTGAAAAGCAAAGGTCTATTTCTATGTGCAACATACCTTTCATTTGCTCATCCGGTCCATCAATTGCCCCTGACTTGCCACATCACTCCCCCAGATAAGTTTCAAAATCAACTCACCAGAGAATCTCAGAGATGGACAAAATACCATTCCGAATAAGGCACTTACAGCCACTGCTCATCCTTTCACTCATGGCCTGCGACCCCAAAAATAATGGCCTCGATGAGGGCCAAGAGAATCCTTTTAGGGATCCATGGGCCAATTTCCCTGAACAAGACACGGACGACACGGCCTCCGAAACCCCAGATGACTTGAGCGATATACCTGACCCTGAGCCAGCAAATGTGACTGTGTGTTACTTCGGTCCCGATCGAGACGACAGCCAGTGCATTGAGACCGTCGAATACAGTCAAGAGTGGGGTGATGCGTACAATTATCCAGCCCCATATGAAGGGTCGTCACAGTATAGCGCACCCGTGCGCTACATCGACCTGCTGTCAGCAGACGAAACCCTTCCGTTGGCGCCAAACTTTGTGCTGAGTGAGTTGATGAGCGTGGACAAAGGTCGCTTTGGCCTTTTTTCGCCACTGGTGCTCGAAACGCTGCAGTACATTCGTGAAGATTTGGGTGGACCACTCGTGGTGAGTTCTGCTTATCGCAATGTCAGTTACAATGCCGGGGTTGGTGGCGTGGCCCACTCAAGGCATCAATATGGGGATGCAGTGGATCTTCAGACTCAAATGACAGATTTGACAAGTTTGGCTGAACTCTGCGAGTTGTATGTGGCCTCCTTTGTCAGTGTGTATGAAAGTCATGTGCATTGTGATTGGCGCAACGACCCTCTTGAACCTGCATTCTTTGACACAAGTCTGGGCCTTTCATCTGTGATTCCACCTCAAATCATCTGGTCTCAGGACGGCTGGACAACCAGGGGCGGCCCCTTTGACGAGGACCAACCCATGCGGGAATGGGCTGCATACAATGCCCAAGGCAATCTTCTAGTAAACGAGGTGACCAGATACTTTTCCGCACCAGACGACAGCCAGTTGCTCACCGTTGTGATTGGGAATCATGTCGAAATCTCCATGGCATTGGGTCAAGAATAACGGAGAAGTTCAACCACTTCGCACCAAACTGATGTAAAATAAGTTTTAGCTGTGAGGTGCTTATGCGATACGGAATGTTTGTCTTCAGTCTGTTGGCAATCGGATGCGAAGGACCATAGACCAATCGAGAGATGTGAATACCATTACTATGAAAATAGTGTGAGGAACCCATGCGCAATGTAATTTTCGTGATGGCCATTTTAATGGCCTGTCGAACAGACACCAAAGAACTCGTCGAAGACGGATTGGCTGACCCCTTTGATGCGGATGGAGACGGTTATTCTGCCTCAGAAGATTGCGACGACAACAACCCCAGTATCAATGCATCCATGCCAGAAATTTGCGACGGAATTGACAACAACTGCGATGGCAATGTGGACGAAGGCGTCACTGAAACATGGTTTACCGATGCGGATGGGGATGGTTTTGGGAACAGCAACCTTGTGACCGAAAGCTGTGGAGCCGAAGATGGATTGAGTGCCGTTGGTGGAGACTGCAACGATGACGATGCCACAGCGTTCCCCTCAAATCCAGAAATTTGTGACGGGGTTGACAACGACTGCAATGGCACCATCGACGAAAATGTCGGAGATGAATTTTTTGCTGACCTTGATGCAGATGGATACGGAGACGCCGACAACAGCGCCATTGCATGTGACACACCCGACGGTTTTGTCGACAATGATGCAGACTGCAATGATTTGAATCCTGAAATCAATCCTGAGGGTGTCGAAAGTTGTGATGGGCTCGACAATGATTGTGATGGGCTCACGGATGAAGATGGAGACAGCACTTGGTACATTGACAACGATGGGGATGGTTTTGGTGATTCCAACATCAGCGTCATGGCATGTGACCTCCCAGCCGGCTATGCGGCCACATCAGGAGATTGCGATGACAGCAACCCATCTAACAATCCCCTTGCAGATGAGTTTTGTTTGGATGGCGTAGACAACGATTGTGATGGACAAATCGACGAAGCAGACGCTGCAGATGCGTTGGTGTGGTTCATTGATTCAGACGCCGATGGCTATGGCAACAGCAGTCAATTTACAATGGGGTGCACCCAGCCAAACGGATATGTCAGCAACAACACCGATTGTGATGACAACCAAGCCGCCGCATTTCCAAGCAACAACGAAATCTGCTTTGACAACATCGACAACGATTGTGATGGTTCCACCGACGATTCGACCAGCATTGATGCCTCCACATGGTTCATAGACAACGACTCTGACGGATTTGGCAACAGTGCATCCGCCGTGGTGGCTTGCGAACAGCCCATTGGCCATGTCCCAGACAACTCCGACTGCAATGACTCCAATGGTTTGGTGAACCCGAGCGCAGTAGAAGTCTGCAACACCATCGACGACAACTGCGACGGTGTCGCAGATGAAAACACCGCCATTGATGCACAGACTTGGTATTTTGACAGCGATGGGGATGGCTTTGGCAACACCAACATCAGCGAAGTGTCCTGCAGCCCTTCCCTTAATTTTGTTTTCAACAGCTCAGATTGTGATGACAGTAATTTTTTTGCCAACCCAGCCCAAATAGAACAGTTGGACAATGGCGTCGACGATGACTGCGATGGCTTTGAACTGTGCTATACCGACGCAGACAATGACGGCTTTGTCTCACTTGACCTCACCCAAAGCACCCCCTCCGTTGATTTGGACTGCAATGACGACGGCGAAGGAACGGCCAGTCAACCCGCCATCGATTGCGACGATGCAAACCTCAACATCAATCCAAGCATCGATGAAACTTGTGGAGATGGCCTCGACAACAACTGCGATGGTCTAACAGACGACTCGTCGAGCATTGATGCCGCCGTATGGTACGCCGATGGAGACAATGACAATTTTGGAGACAGCACCAGCACCGTTCTCGCATGTGCACAACCTTTGGGCTATGTGTCCGACAATACGGATTGCAATGACTCTGAAGGGGCCAGCTTCCCAAACAACCCAGAAGTTTGCGACTCCATTGACAATGACTGCAATGGCGCAGTTGATGACGGAGCCTTTAATACTCAGCTTTACTATGAAGATGGCGATGGGGATGGCTTTGGAGACAACAGCACAGTGGTCGAAACCTGCAGTCCCCCCCAAGATTATGTGGCATTGGGCAACGATTGCGACGACAATGACAATGACATAAACCCAAATGCCACTGAAGTGTGTGATGGTGAAGACAACAATTGCGATGGTTTGACAGACGACTCATCAAGTGCGGATGCGCTGCTTTGGTATGTGGATGCGGACGGGGATGGTTTTGGTGACGGCACACCGGCCTACAGTTGTGTTCAACCCACAGGACTGGTGTCAATCGATGGCGATTGCGACGACAGTGACATTCACATTAATCCAAATGGCAACGAGATGTGGTACGACCTATTGGACTCGGACTGCGATGGCAACCTTGACCCCGACCCCTGTGTTTCTCTCCCAGGAGAGTCCACCATAAATGCGGATCTCACCTGTGCCGCCAACTACGGTTCTTCAGCCAACTGGACTGTTCAAATCGAATGGCAGGTTAATGACATTGGCTACTCCACGGCCAACAATTACAATCAAGTCATGATGCGCCCAAGCGTGGGGCAACTGACGGACGACAATGGAGATGGACTGGTCGATGAATACGACATCCCAGACATTGCCTTTACCACATTTTCGGGTGGCAGCTATGGTTCTGCGGGTTACCTGCGAGTCTTCTCTGGCGATGGGTCCGGTGAACATTATTCTCTCAGCAACACTGGATTGGGCTCTATATTTTCGTCCAGCGGTGTGGCCATCGGAGATGTTGACCTAGATGGCTATCCCGACATTCTCACCACACTGAGCAACGGTAAAGTGGTGGCCATGGAAGGACAAACCGGGCAAGCCAAATGGGCGTCGACAGTCACCGTATCTGGGTATACCCAGATGGCCTTGTATGATGTAGACGGGGATGGAGATGTTGAAGTGCTGGCGGATCGATACCTGCTCAATGGCGCAGATGGCAGCCTCATCACGGACTTTGGTGCCGGAGGCTATTATCAAAGCATTGCTGAAGATGTCAATCGAGATGGCCAACTGGAGATCTTCACCAATGGTGGGCTGTACACCCATCAAGGTGACCCGCTGTGGAGTAGCGGATTGGGTACGGGTACAAGTGGAGTCGCAAACTTTGACAACGACCCAGAAGGCGAAATCATCACGCGCGTCAACAATGTGACCTATCTGCTTGACGACAACGGCTCGATCATTTGGTCTCGCAACATTTCGGGATTTGGCAACCCTTGCATTGCTGACTTTGATGGAGACGGACAACCCGAGGTGGGCATCAGCTCGGCTAACACCTTTACCATGCTCGACACGGACGGAACCACCCTCTGGCAGCAAAGCACTTATGATCCCAGCAACGGCACAATGGGCTGCAGTGCTTTTGACTTCGAAGGAGACGGTTACGCAGAAGTTGTGTATTCCGACCGATCAAACCTCTGGATATTTGCAGGTCTGACTGGCAACATCATTTACAGAGACACCCAACCTGCATCAGGGTCATTGTGGGAATACTCTTATGTTGCAGATGTCGACAATGACGGTGCTGCCGAAATCGTCTTGCCTTCGAACAATTACAGTATTTCTGGCTACCGAGGCGTGGTGGTTTATGGCGAAGCCAATGATTCATGGGCCAGTGCCCGTACTCAACACCATCAACATGCCTACAACAACGCCTACATCACTGACAACATGGAAGTGATCAGCACGAATGTGGGTTGGGAACAGTTGAATGGCTACCGTCAGCAAGCAGCTTGGTCCGAACAGCCAAACGGTGCACCTGACATGGGAATTTATATGTTGGGCGCCTGTGACAGTTGCAACACCAACAGCACAACCGTTTTCGTTGCCATCGACAACTGGGGATCGGTTTTTGTACCTGAAGGAACACCAATCGATGTCTATGCCGTTAGCGGGAACAGTGACATCTTGCTCGACACACTCGTACTGGATCACCGACTTGACCCCGGTGTTCGAAGCGCTCCTTTAATGCTCAGCGTGACTCAGGCAGAAATCGGAACAGATGGCTTGCGTTTTGTCATCGATGGTGACAATCTAAACCGAGAGTGTGACGAACAAAATAACAGCGTCACCTATACCGAAGCGATTTGCCCCTAATACATAAGGAACCAGAGCCATGCGATTGATGTTCATTTTTTCACTGCTGGCATGCAGAGACGGCCAGAACAAAGACAACTTCAACGACACCGGCATTATTCTTGAAGACGCTGACAATGACGGATACGACAGCAGCATAGATTGTGACGATGACAATCCAGCCATTCATCCAGGCAGCACTGAAATTTGTGACGGCATTGACAATGACTGTGATGGCAACATTGATGATGGCGTTTTAATCTCGTTCTTCGAAGACACGGACGGAGACGGCTTCGGCAACCCAGTCGAAAGCACAATGGCCTGTGAGGTCCCAACTGGCTATGTCACCAATGGTTCTGACTGTGATGACAATGAACCAGCCGCCTATCCCGGTAATGTCGAAACCTGTGACGGCATTGACAATGACTGCAATGACATCATTGACGATGGGCTCGGAGACCTGTTCTTCATCGATTCAGACCGTGATGGATTTGGAGATGACAGCAATACGCAACTGGCCTGTTCTCTCCAAGACGGACTGTCCGAAATTGGGGGCGACTGCAACGACAATGACCCAGACATCAATCCCCTCGCCACTGAAACCTGTGATGAAGTGGACAACAATTGTGATGGCAACATTGATGAAGGTGTGACTCAGACTTATTTCCCTGATCAAGATGAAGACGGATATGGCGAAAATGTCGGCAGTGTCGAGGCGTGTTCACAACCCACAGGATACGTTTCAGACAACACAGACTGCAACGATGCCAACACTGGAATCAATCCCGGAATGCCCGAGATCTGTGACTATGAGGACAACAACTGTGATGGCAACATCGATGAGTCTAGCGCAGATGATGCCCAACTGTGGTATGCAGACGGAGACAGCGACGGATACGGAGACCTTAACGCCACAACGGTGGCATGTTGGTTGCCTGCGGGCTTTACCCAAGACAGTACCGATTGTGACGATACGAACGCCTCGATGTCTCCAGGTGAAACTGAAGTGTGTGGAGATGGTCTGGACAACAATTGCGATGGCAATATTGATGATTCCACCAGTGCAGATGCGGTGACATGGTACGCCGACACCGACAATGACACCTTTGGAGACTTGGCCAACAGCACATTGGCGTGCCTTGCCCCGCTTGGATACACAAGCAACAGCGATGACTGTGACGACAATGACGATGACACCTATCCTGGAGCAGCTGAATTGTGTAATGGCGTTGATGACGACTGCGACAACGCCATCGATGAACTCGCTGTCGATGCAGAGACATGGTACAACGACAACGATGGAGACGGCTTTGGCGATCTGGCGTCAAGTCTCATCGATTGCGAACAACCCATCGGCTATGTACTAGACGCCACCGACTGTAATGACAACGACATTCTCATTTCTCCTGATTCTGTTGAAATATGTGATGGCACGGACAACAACTGTGATGGAAGCACTGACGAAAACACCGCAATCGACGCCACGGAATATTTTATGGATGGGGACGATGACGGGTATGGGGACGCAAACATCAACCTGTTCGGGTGCAGTCAACCCATTGGATATATCGACGACAACACAGACTGTGACGACAACGATAACGACATCTACCCCGGTGCACCCGAATATTGTGATGGCATAGATAGCAGCTGTGACGGCATTTTGGACAATGATGATTCTGTGGATGCGCTCACTTGGTACTCTGACGGAGACGAAGACACATTTGGAGACCCCATCGATTCCATGACCAGTTGCAGTCAGCCAAATGGCTATACAAGCGACAGCAGTGATTGTGATGACAACGACAACGACATCTACCCTGGTGCACCTGAGTTTTGCAATGGGATTGACGACAACTGTGATCAAGTTGTTGATGAGGACACGGCGGTAGATGCCGACACATGGTACCTCGACAGCGACACTGATGGTTATGGAGACCTCAACAGCACCACTGTTGCCTGCAACCAACCCAACGGCTATGTCACTGACAGCACCGACTGTAACGATTTGGATATAGCGATCTCTCCCCTCGCGGTTGAGACCTGCGATGGCATTGACAACAACTGCAATGGCGATGTGGATGGAGATGCCACCGTCAATCTGACACCATTCTACAGAGACGCCGATCAGGATGGATACGGCGACATTAATACCATCCAAGAGGCCTGCAGCCCCCCAAGTGGCTTCGTGTCAGACAGCACAGACTGTGATGACTTTGACAATGATATCTTTCCCAATGCGCCCGAACTCTGCAATGGTTTTGACGACAACTGTGACTCCATCATTGACGACTCAACCGCCACGGATGCCACCGTTTGGTATTTCGACAACGACACCGATGGTTATGGAAACCCCAATGTGAGCCTCCAATCTTGCAGTCAACCGAGCAACTATGTGGCCAATGACTCAGACTGTGACGACAACAATGTGAATGCCAATGTGATCTCAGCCGAAGTGTGTGATGGAATTGACAACGACTGCAATGGTTTCATAGATGATGGTCCCGGTATCATTGGTACTGAACCAGACTGTCTTGCTGTGAGTTGTGCGGACATCATCGCCCAAAACCCTTCGGCACAAGATGGGGTGTATTACATCGAAGACAGCAACGGCCAAGCCATCGAGGCTTTCTGTGAAATGGACTTCAATGGTGGCGGGTGGCTTTCTGTCTACAACATGATGGAACGGCCACAAAACAACAGTGAAGCGGCCAATATGTTTGCCTCTCTCTCCCAAAATCTCAACATGGATGGCAATCCGGTATTGCCCGACAGCACCACGGCGGGCATTCATACAGCAGACATCGACTTGTCGCAGTATTCTGAAGTGGTCTACGGGTGGGCACCGTCGAGCAGTGCAGATGTCAGCCGATACGCCACCTACACCAAGAACAGTGGCCTGGTTGGAGAATGCTATCTAGACGGTCTGTGCAGCAATGGCGCCACCATCGCCACCATGACTGTCTACCCCACCGGCAGTGTCCGTGACTTTCAAACCGGAAACTCACCCACATACCCACATGTCGGAATTGGCTGGAGTGGTCAAATCATCTGCTGGGGCTACGATTTGAACTATTCCAGTTACGGTCACTGGGCCAACTGGTACGACACCAAGGACTGCTGTACCTCAGGAAACACCTCAGAGATCCAAACCCCAGGCTGGCGCTATGTCATTTACATCCGCTAAATCCAAAGGGGTCAAATCACACTCGAAAAAATAAACCCTTGGCCATCGCATTTGATAAGATGACAGAAATCTGGAGTTCCAAATGCGATATGCACTAATGACACTGATGGCCCTCGGCTGTCGAACGGGAGAAAAACCCGCCGTTGAAGACGAACCCATTCCACTCAGCGATGCCGATGGTGATGGTTACGACGCTAGCGAAGACTGCGACGATCAAGACTCAGAGGCCTACCCCAGTGCGGAAGAAATCTGCGACGGCATCGACAACAACTGCGATGGCATCATCGATGAAGGGGTTCAAGAGACTTTTTACCTCGACTCTGACAATGATGGCTTTGGGGATTCAGAACAAGCCCAAGAAGCCTGTGAAGCCCCCGAGGGCTATGTGGCAAACGGTTCGGATTGTAACGACAACAACGAAGAGATTTATCCCAGTGCACCAGAAGCCTGCGATGGCTTAGACAACAACTGCGACAGCAACATTGATGAAGGCCTCCTCAGCGTGTATTACCTTGATGAAGACGGAGATGGCTGGGGCGTCACAGAGCAGAGCATCGAGGCCTGCGATCCCGGTGAAGGCTATGCCACCCAAGGCGGAGATTGCAATGACACGGAGTCTGAGAGCCATCCAGGCAACACAGAGGTATGCGATCAAATTGACAATGACTGCGATGGTGCAGTGGATGATGGACTTCAACTTACATTTTATGAAGACCAAGACAATGATGGCTTTGGCAACGCCATTCAAAGCATTGAAGCCTGTGAAGCCCCCACTGGCTATGTCAATAACAGTAGAGACTGTAATGACAGCAATACCGGAATCAATCCAGACGCCAATGAAGTCTGTGATCTTGAAGACAACAATTGCGATGGCATCATTGATGAGGACACAGCTGTCGATGCACAGGTATGGTATGCCGACAACGACAACGACAACTATGGCAATCTTAATGACACACAGTCCAGTTGTTATCAGCCACAAGGATACATCTCTGACAACACAGACTGCGACGATGAAGACAATGACATCTACCCAGGTGCCCCTGAGCTTTGCAGCACACCTGACGACGACAATTGTGATGGAACCATCAATGAAAACACCGCAATCGATTCACAAACATGGTTTGCAGACTCAGACGGCGATGGCTACGGCGATGGCACCACAAGCCTGCAGGCCTGCCTACAACCCAGCACCCATGTCTCCGATGACACGGATTGCGATGACACAAACGGAAGCATTCATCCCGGTATTACAGAAACCGTCGACGATGGTGTGGACAATGATTGCGATGGGAGTGAGCTGTGCTACCAAGACAGCGACAACGATGGCTTCAGACACCCCGATACCAACTTGACGGTCACTTCCGCAGACTTGGATTGTCTCGACAGCAACGAAGGCCAACAGAGCGATCCAGCCACCGATTGTGATGACACCAATGACACCATCTATCCAGGTGCCACTGAAATCATTGACAATGGCACCGACGACAATTGTGATAACACCGAACTGTGTTACGCCGACAATGACAATGATGATTTCAGGACCATAGACACCTCGGTCACCGTGACTTCACCAGACCTTGACTGTGATGATCCAGGTGAAGCCAGCCAAGACCTGCCAGCCAGTGACTGCGACGACAACCTAGGCGCAATCAACCCAGACGCCGATGAAGTCTGCGATGGAATTGACAACAACTGCGACACCTTCATCGATGAAAGCACCGCTGTGGATGCATCCACATGGTACGCAGACACCGACAACGATGGTTTTGGAGATCAAACCAACATCACACTGGCCTGCGACCAACCCAGTGGCTTTGTGGCAGACAACACAGACTGTTTAGACACAAACATCGCCATCAATCCAAATGCAGATGAGATCTGTGACGGCATCGATAACAACTGCGACACCATCACCGATGAGAACACCGCAGTAGATGCCGCAACTTGGTACAGCGACAGTGACAGCGATGGCTTTGGGGACCCAAACAACACCACACTGGCCTGCGACCAACCCAGCGGCTTTGTGGCAGACAACACAGATTGCTTGGACACCAATGACACCATAAACCCAAATGCAAATGAAGTCTGCGACGGCATCGACAACAACTGCAACACTGCCATTGATGAAAACAGCGCCATTGATGCACAGACATGGTACTTTGACAACGACAATGATGGGTATGGAAGCCCAAGCAGCTCACAGAACAGTTGTTCACAACCCAGTCAACATGTCAGCAACAACGGCGATTGCAATGACTTTGTTAGCAGCATAAACCCTGTGGCGAATGAGCTTTGCGACGGCGTAGACAACAACTGCAATAGCGTCACAGACGAAAACACTGCCATTGATGTACAGATCTGGTACTTTGACAATGACAACGATGGGTATGGTGTGGACAATGACACGCTTTTCGCATGCACCCAACCTTCAGGCTACAGTGCGCTAAGCGGCGATTGTAATGACAGCAACGCCTCAGTGGTGGCCTGCACTTCATGTGATGCCATTTTGGCGGCAGACTCGTCTGCACAAACGGGGATTTACGAACTCGATCCTTGCAACAATGGCAACATACGGGAGTTTTGGTGCGACATGGACCGAGATGGTGGGGGTTGGACCCTTGCGGGCTGGCAGTCGGCCAATGCCACCACCAACATGGGCGTTGATGACTTAGGAACGGTGGGCGGTTCAAATTGGTCGAGAGATCTGGCCTGCATCAACTTTTCAGAGGTCATGGTCTTTAACGACGACCTTGAGCAATACTTTGTACAATCTTATCCAGCACAAGTGTGGAGTTTTGGTTCAACAAACTTGTCCATTGGTACCAATGGAAATGCATTTAAACACGGGAGTTACGGGCCAAGTAATTCATTGATCATGATGGGCTGTGTCAATTACCAATACGGCGCCGGAAATGTGACTGCGTACGCTTGTGACAGCGATGGACAATCCAATGCACAAGGTCATCTTGCAGATTATGCAGGTGAATACTGCAGTGGTGGCCGGTTGGATTACACCTGGGCATGGTCTAATGGCAGCACATGCTCCTCGAGAGGCCAACAATACACCTGGGGCTATGCCATTCGCTAGAGGACAATCATGAACACAATACATTGGACACTCATGTTCACCCATTTTCTGAGCGACTCTGCGGTTGCAGGCGGAGAATATTCAGAAGAAGAACTCGCTCAATGGACTGAACAATGCAATGCAGGCACCTCAGGCTTTGCGTGCATGCATATGGCTGAAACCACCCTGTGTGGGGTAGGCTTTAATGAAGGCACAGCGGTCTGGGTCAACAAAGCCAATGCTGGATTTGAAGCCGCCTGTCAGAAAGGCGTTGAAGAGGAATGCATTGGACTTGCACACGGTCACTTCAAGTGCACTGGCTATGACTTCAGCTCACAGATTTTTTCCATTGACTCTCACTACCAACCCTGTCCTCGAACAGCAGAAGAGAGCGACGCCAAAGCCCATCAAATCAATGTCGACTTTCTGATTGGGCAGTGCAACAAAGGCATGCTCAAAATGTGCACGCTGGCGGGTGAATATTTCATGTATGGCGAAAATAACATTGTCAGCTCCGATCAGCTGCGAAACCAAAAGGCCATCCCTCCACTGACCAAAGCCTGTGAAGGTGGCAATCCGGACGCATGTGCGCTCTTAAGCATTGCGCATCAGCTTGAACATCAACGAACCAACACACAGGTCTGTAAAAAACCAGAGTTCAATATACACGCCGCTTATTTTAAGGATTTGTGCAGCAAATCGATATTGGGCTACTGAACTGTTCCGCTTCTCATCAACGAGAACTCAAAGCCCAGTATTCTGTGTTTCTACTGGCTGACAAAGGTTCCTGACACTTCCATGGAATAAGTGCATCCAGCTTCAATTCCTTCGTTGTCAGAGTCGACCACAACCAAGGTCTCAGTTCCGACCCAATCTTTCCCGTCAGGGATGTCTGGACACCCACCGGCATCCGTTTGGCTTTCGGCCACACCTTCAATGTTCCAACGGATGGCGCCACCTTCACCATCTTCAAGGTAGGTGGCGGAGGTGTAGTCCATGATACACCCACGGCGCTGACCGGTTGCAAAAGTCTCGCCGTTGATGTCAAGTTGAACCTTCGAGCCCTCAAAATAAGCCTCATACCGGAACTTTTCTTGGTAGCCTTCAAGGGAGTCAATACATGTGGTTTCCAGACCGGTGACTTCTACATCCCAAATGGCATCCGGAATGCGTTCCTCTGCACAGCCCAACATCACCAACCAAAAAATCATCATGCCTCCAAT